>CBJLKR010000012.1:0-19985 GCA_966423695.1 uncultured bacterium
TCGCTATCGCGCCGAGGCGGCCGTTCTCGAGGATGCGGCCGGCGTCGCCCTCGCTGGCGAACAGCACCGCGTCCCTTGTCGTCGGTCGCAGCACCCCCGCCTTGCTGACCTCGGCTCCGGCGATCGTGTTGAGCAGCGACGACTTGCCGGCGCCGGTCGGTCCGAGGAGCAGGACGAGGAGCGGCGCGTCGATGTCCGCCAGGCGCGGCCGCACGAAGCCGGCCAGATGGTTGTGGAGCTGTCGGGCGCGCGCCTCGGCGGCGGGATTCGGGGTCGGGAGCGCCAGGCGCTGTTCGGCCAGCGCGGCCAGCCGGTCGGAATGGGCGGCGAGGTCGGCCGGGTTCACGCCCGAACTCTACGTATGCGGCCGGCCCGCGAGCCGCTGTTGACGAGGTTGGAGGGGGAGGACAGCCTCCCCTCCTCGCTACGTGCCGACGACCGGCGGCGACCCCGCCAGCGTCTGCATGCGATCGCCCAGCCTCCGCCGGAGGCCCCGGCACCACATCATTTCGACTTCTCCTCGGCCAGGTACCTGTCAGGGTCCCTGTCGAAGCTCGCCTTGCACCCCGGCGAGCAGAAGTAATACGTCTTGCCCTGGTACGTGCTCTTGAGGTCCGTCGAAGTGTCGACGCTCATTCCGCATACCGGATCCACGGCGGTTGTTTCCATGACCATCTCCTCTCCTTCGCCGCCAACCTGAACGTCTGGCTCGACCGCCGGCGGCACTGCGGGCGAATCGATCGATTCCGGCCGGAATCGGCGGAGGCGATTCGAGTTCGTGACCACGGACAGCGAGCTCATCGCCATCGCGGCCGCCGCGATCATCGGGCTCAGGCGCAGCCCGAGAAACGGGTACAGCAGGCCCGCCGCGACCGGGATGCCGATCGTGTTGTAGCCGAACGCAAAGACGAGGTTCTGGCGGATGTTGCGCATGGTCGCCCGGCTGAGGTTGACCGCAGTCACCACTCCCGCCAGCGAACCCGACATCAACGTGATGTCGGAGGACTCGATCGCGACGTCGGTTCCGGTGCCGATCGCCATCCCGACGTCCGCCTGGGCCAGGGCCGGCGCGTCGTTGATGCCGTCGCCGACCATCGCGACCACGCGGTGCTCGCCCTGAAGGCGCTGGACCTCGGCCGCCTTGCGATGCGGCAGCACCTCGGCGAGCACTGTGCCGATCCCCGCCTTACGCGCGATCGCGGCCGCCGTGCGCCGGTCGTCGCCGGTGATCATCACCACCTCGAGGCCAAGCCGGCGAAGGGCCGCGACCGCGGCGACGGAGTCTTCCTTGATCGTGTCGGCCACTGCAACCACGCCGGCGGGCTTCCCGTCGACGGCGACCAGGACCGCCGTCTTGCCGTCGCTCGCCAGGCGCGTCGCAATCTCCTCGAGGGCGCCGGTCGGTATGCCGGCGTCACCAAGCAACTTGTCGTTGCCCACGAGCACTTGGCGCCCGTCGACCGCCGCGCGAACGCCTTTTCCGGTCACCGACTCGAACGCTTCCGGGTCGATGACCGAGGCGCCGCGCGCCCTGGCCCCTGCGACGATGGCCCCCGCGACCGGGTGCTCCGACTTCGATTCGGCTGACGCGGCCACCTGTAGCAGGTCGAGCTCGGCCCAGCGTTCGACCGGAATCACGTCCGTGAGCGCCGGGGCACCTCGGGTGATGGTTCCGGTCTTGTCGAGGACGACCGTGTCGAGCTTCTGAGCGGTCTCGAGCGCCTGGGCGTCTCGGACCAGGATGCCGTTCTCGGCTCCCTTGCCGGCGCTGACCATGATGGAGAGCGGAGTCGCGAGCCCGAGCGCGCACGGGCACGCGATGATCAACACCGCCACGGCGCTGATGAGCGCCTGCGTGAATGCCGGCTGGGGGCCGAAGACGAACCACACGACGAACGTCCCGATGGCGATGAAGATCACCGCCGGAACGAAGTAGCCGGAGACGACGTCGGCCAGGCGCTGAATGGGTGCTTTCGATCCCTGCGCCTGCTGGACCAGGCGGATGATCTGGGCGAGCATCGTGTCCCTGCCCACTCGCGTGGCGCGGAAGCGGAAGGCGCCGGTCTGGTTCACGGTGGCGCCGATGACGGAGTCGCCGCGCTGCTTGG
Source organism: uncultured bacterium (assembly GCA_966423695.1). Classification (GTDB taxonomy): domain Bacteria; phylum Chloroflexota; class Dormibacteria; order Dormibacterales; family Dormibacteraceae; genus 40CM-4-65-16. The sequence continues at coordinate 2,109 of CBJLKR010000012.1, forward strand.
TGACCGGGATCGGTTCGCCGGTGACCATCGCCTCGTCGACGTTCGAGCGGCCCTCGACCACCTCGCCGTCGACCGGGACCTTCTCGCCCGGGCGCACCTCGATCAGGTCGCCCGCGACGATCTCCTCGACCGGTACGTCGGCCTCCACCCCGTCGCGGATCACCCGGGCGGTTCGCGGCTGGAGGCCCACAAGCTTGCGGATGGCCTCGCCGGTCCCGGCCTTGGCGCGAGCCTCGAGCAGCCGCCCGAGCAAGATGAGCGTGATGATCACGCCGACCGCTTCGAAGTAGACGCCGCGCAGGTCCGCCGGCACCACATCCGGCAGGACGGTGACGAAGGCGCTGTAGAGGTAGGCCGCGGTCGACCCGACCGTGATCAGCGAGTTCATCTCGGCGGCGTGGTGCGCGATGCTCAGCCAGCCGATGCGGTGGATCGGCCACCCGGCATAGAGGTAGACGGGCGTGATGAGCGCGAGCTGGAGCCACGGATTGAGCAGGACCTGTGGCAGCCAGGAGGAACGGCCGAAGCCCTCGACCATGACGGCGAAAAGAACCGGCGCGGTGAGCACCGCACCGACGAGAACGCGTCGGGTGAGATCGTCGATCTCCTCTTTCCGCTCGGCCGCCTCGGCGTCGACAGCCGCGCCGGCGGACTCCTCATGGGGCTGCGCCGGTGAAGATTCCACGGCCGCGGCCGGATGCCCGTCGACGGCCGGATGCCCGTTCGGCTCGACCACCAGCGTCCCGTGGACCATGTTCATTCCGCACGCAAACCCGAATTGCCCGGACTTCGCCGGATTGAGCTCGACCGCCGTCGTGGCGTACGCCGGCAACGCCCTGTTGACCGCAAAGTCGGGGAAGACGACCCGCGAGGTGCACTCACCGCTTTCCTGGCGGTCGAACAGGATGCGAAGCGGGACGCTCTGGCGCACGCGAATCAGATCGGGCGAGTAGCCGCCCTTGACCGTCACCCGCACTTCCTGGACGTCGCCGACGAGCTGTGCCTCGCTGGCCTTCCTGGGGGCGAAGAAGTACCAGGCGAGAAGACCGATCAGTCCGGCTCCGGCGATGAGGACGACGATGTCAGCGATGGTCACGGTTCAGCTCCGGACCATGCGCTCGACCGCCGCGTTGAGCTCGCGCACCTTGGCCTTGCCGGCGCCGGACTGAATGGCCTCGGTCACGCAGTGCTCGGTGTGGTCGGCGAGCAGCTGCAGCGCCACGCTCTCGAGCGCCGCCCTGGTCGCGTTGACCTGGGTCAGGACGTCGATGCAGTAGCGGTCCTCGTCGACCATCTTCTGGATCCCCCGAACCTGGCCTTCGATCCGGCGGAGACGAGACAGGACGGCCTTCTTGTCTTTGGAGTAGCCTCGCATGTTACAAGTATACCCCCCGGGGGTACATCGAGCCGCGGAGAAGGTCGGCTCCGTGCCGACCCTCTCCTCAACCTGACGTCACCGCCTCGTTGCCTACGCGGCCTGCTCGACCTCGACGCCGGGAGCGGCGATTGGAGGTGATTGACGGTGCCGGACAGCCACCAGCGCGGTCACGAAGCCGGCGAGCGCAATCAGGCCCGCGATCTCGAAGGCCACGCTGAAGCCGGCGGTAAGACCGCGGTTCAAGGCGGCATGGGTGAAGGGGCCTGCCGCGAGCTGATTCCTGGTCACCGTTGTCGCGACGGTGCCCATGATCGCGATTCCGAGCGACCCCCCGAGCTGGCGGCCGACGTTCAGGAGGGCGGACGCCAATCCTGATTCATTCGGGTGGACTCCTGAGATGGCGGTGACGCTGGTGGATACGAAGGCCATGCCCAGGCCGATGGCGAGAACGACCAGGGGGCCGAGAACGTCGGCGAAGTAGTTGGCATCGGCTGTCACGGCGGACAGCCAGAACATGCCGGTGGCGGCGAGCAGTGCGCCCGCCGTCATCGGGACGCGTGGGCCGACGCGGCCGATCAGACGCGAGGTCAGGCCGGCGCCAACGATCACGCCCAAGGCGGTCGGCAGAAACGCGAAGCCGGCCTGCAGCGGGCTGAAGCCCAGGACGTTCTGCAGGAACAACGTCAGCAAGAACAGCATGCCGGAGAGGGCCGCACCGATTGCCAGCGACAGCCCGTACGCGCCGGACCGGTTGCGGTTGGCGAAGATGCGGAGCGGCATCAGGGGTTGCCGGCCGCGGGACTCGAGCACGACGAAGGTCACGAGAAGAACGACCGCGACGGCCAGGGTGGCGCGGGTCACTCCGTCGCTCAAGTCGTGGGTTGCGACACGGGCGAGGCCGTAGACGAGGAGGGAGACGCCGGCGGTCGACGTGAGGGCGCCTGGAAGGTCGAGACGCCCCGGTTTGCCCTCGCCCCGAATCAGAGCTCGCGGGGCCGCGTAGGCCAGCAGGAGGCCGATCGGTACGTTGATGAACATGATCCAGCGCCATGACAGGTAGTTGGCGATCACGCCGCCCATGAGCAGCCCGATCGCGCCACCGCCCGCGGACACGGCGGAGTAGACCCCGAGTGCACGATTGCGCTGTGCCCCCTGGGAGAACGTGGCCGCCAGGAGAGAGAGTGCGGTCGGGGCGAGGATCGCCGCGCCGATTCCCTGCGCGGCACGGGCGGCGATCAGAAAGGTCGGCGAGGTCGCCAGTCCGCCGGCCATCGAGCCCGCGGTGAACATCAGGGCGCCGACGATGAACATGCGGCGCCGCCCGAACAGGTCCCCCGTGCGACCACCGAGTAGGAGCAGGCCGCCGAACGCGATCGCGTACGCGTTGACGACCCACTCGAGGTCAGTCGCGGCGAAGTGCAGCTCGCGCTGAATCGAGGGCAGCGCGACATTTACGATCGCCACGTCGAGCACGACCATCAGCTGCGCGAGCGCGATCACTATGAGCGCGAGATTCAGGTTGCGAGGCGTCGATTGGAGTGCGACTGCGCCCCCCGTATCCGTGTGGGCTCTTCGCTTGTTGCCCTGGTCGACGTTCACGGGCACGGCGCGCATGCGCATGTACTCGTTGATCCCGATAAGGCGGAACTGCGCGCGCTCGTAGCGCGGGAACGCGGACTTGGCGGTCGCGTAGTCGACGATCTCGGGATCGACCACCCGGTAGTGGCGACCCAGGTAGGTGATCCGCCCCTCGCCGGCGGCCATCACGTTCTGATACCAGGCGGCGTTGTCGCTGAACGTGCGCGGGATGACAAAGCCGTCACCCAGCGGCCGCATTCCGATAGGCGTGGCGTACTCGCGGCCGGAGCGCCGGCCGCGATGGCGGAGGACGCCGACGACCGGCATCCAACGCCGTCCGGCGACAAGCAGGACCAGCGGGTTGACGAGCCGGGCAGCCATCCGCACGATGCGGCGTGCGCGGGGTCCGAGGTAGATGGTGTTGATTGCTGTGCTCATTGGGTTGCCTCCGTGGCCGGTTGGTCGCAGGCTTGCGGCTGCCGAGATGCGGCGAGGCAGGTGCCTCCGTCCGCCCCGGCGATGAGAACGGTCTTCGTGTTGCTCATGCACCTAGGACGGGGCAGCGTTGGGAATGTGACTTTCAGGGCCGATGTCACATGCCCGGCTCCAGCCCCGTCCTTATATGTGTGGCGTACTCCGTGATCGAGAGCAATGAGCGATTCACCGATGCGTGGACGAACCATCACCGGTTCCTGCTAGACGTCGCCTACAGGCTGCTCGGCAGCTACACCGACGCGGAGGACATCGTGCAGGAAGCTTTCTCCCGCCTCCTCCGCACAGACCTCGACCCGATCGAGGACGTGCGCGCCTGGCTGGTCGTGGTCGTGAGCCGGCTGTGCCTCGACCAGCTGCGATCGGCTCGGGTCAAGCGCGAGGCCTATATCGGCCCTTGGTTCCCCGAGCCCCTGCTCTTCTCGGACGACGCCAGCACCGACCCGGCGGACGTCGTGACCATGGACGAGAGCGTGCGTTTCGCACTGCTTGTCGTCCTCGAGCGAATGTCGCCCGCCGAGCGCGTCGTGTTCGTGTTGCACGACGTGTTCGACCTCTCGTTCGAGCAGATCGCCCCCATGGTGGGGCGAACCGTCGCGGCGTGCCGCCAGCTCGCGAGTCGGGCGCGCAAGCGGGTCGCCGAGGAGGCGGGATCAGCGCGCTTCGCGATCGACCCCGCCGAGCAGCGCCGCGTCGTTGACGCGTTCATCGCGGCGTGCGCCGGTGGCGATATCAAAACACTGCTTCCGCTGCTCGACCCTTCGGTCGTGGGCTGGGCGGATGTGGGCGGCGCTCTGCCCGCGGTCAGCCAGCCGAACGTTGGCCGCGAGACGGTCGCCGCGCGGGTCATGCGGTTCTTCGGCGCCGGGTCTGGCAACACGCTGGTCCCCAAGGTCATCAATGGCGAACCGAGCGTCGTCGCGTTCTTCGAGGGTGCCGTGGTATCCGTGCTGGCCTTGAGCGTGACCGACCATCTGATCTCCAGGGTCTATGTCGTTTCGGATCAGCGCAAGCTCGCCCACGTCAAGCGGGCGCTCGAGCAGCAGTAGTCGGCACGACGGCGTTCGAACCAACCCTGCGTCGGGGTATGCCTACCGCCCCGTCTGGCTGCGTTCGGAGACCTCGGGCGCCACCGGTTCACGCCGCGCCTGCATACGGTGAACCGCGGCCGCAATGCCGGCTCCGGCGAATGGACCCACCAGGTAGATCCAAAGGTCTGACCAAGCTCCGTGAGAGAACAAGGCGGCGCCCAGGGTGGCGCCGAAGGCGACGGCCGGATTGAACGCCGCACCCGAAATCGGCCCGACGACAAATGCGCCGGTGGCCACCGTGAAGCCGATCGCAAGACCGTAGTAGGAGTTGCCGGCTGTTTCTCTCGTCGCCGCAACATTCAGAACCACGAGTACGAGTCCGGTGGTGAAGACAATCTCGGCGGCGACGGCCGCTTGCCAATACACCCCGGCGCCGGGGTGAATCCCTGAGATGTGCGCTCCGATCAGATACGCGAACACAAAGGCAAGGCATCCGGCAATGAGCTGGGTGACCCAGTACAAGAGCATGGTCCGAAGCGCGATGACCTTGCGGAGGAACAGACCGAAAGAGACGGCCGGGTTGTAATGCGCCCCGGACACATGACCGCCCATGTACACCATCGCCGTCAACGCCACACCGATGACGAGTGGGGCAAGTGGGCCGGTCGGACCAGATAGGGCAATCGTGCTCAAGAAGATGAAGGTGCCGACGAACTCGGTCAGAAGCCGTCCCCTCATCGCGGTCAGGTTAGCTGGGGATGCTTCCCAGGACCTCGCGCAGCCGGCGCGCGAAGGCTTCGGGTTGGCCGGCATAGCCTGATTCGCCGCCGAGGAAGCCGCCGTGATGGCTGGGAAAGGCCGTCGCCCGACGGCCGAGAAGCGCGGCAGTGGCCTCGGATGTTCGCCCGGTGAACGTGCCGGCAGACTCCTCGCCCACGGCGATGACGACGCGCGTCGGCGACGCGGCGATCGCGTCGACGTCCGGGACGTAATCGACCACCGGCGACGACCGGTCGGAGAGCAGCGGGTCGTCCCGCGAGCCATCGTCCCCGGCCGGCATGCCGAACTGGGCGGGATCGGGCGCCGGTTGGGCGAAGTAGTCCTCGGTGAACTCTCCTCGCCATGAGGTCATGGCGATGAAGGCTGCCATCCCGGCGCCTCTTCCCTTCGTGTCGTAGGCCTCGCGAAAGCCCGCGTACGCCCGCGCCGCCGCCGCAGCGTCAGGGAGCACCCGGATCATGGGCGGCTCATGCGCCACCAGCGTGGTCACGTCGTCGGGGTGGGCCGCGACGAGCGCGAGCGCCGTCACCGCGCCGCCGCTGCTCGCGAACATCTCGACCGGGCCTGCGCCGAGAGCCGCGATGACGCCATGGACGTCCTCCGCCTGGACCGCCGGCGTGTGGTCGGTCCGGCCGTCGGCGCGCGTGCTGCGGCCGAGGCCGCGCGGGTCGTAGGTGATCACGGTGCGGTCGGGGAAGTACGACGCCAGCGTGCCGAAGCCGGTGGCATCCATTGGCTGGCCGATCATGAACAGCGGTGGGTGTCCATCGGACGGGGGCAGCGGGCCGCGGACGTCGTAGACGATGTCGGCATCGGCGGTGACGAGGTGATGCGTCTTCATACCTGTAGTGACCTCTCCAGCGGGGAAAACTCATCGGAACGCACGATGCCCGAGCGCTCTGCCGTCAGAATCCGCGACACAACATGGCGAATGCACTCACTGCGCTAGTCGTCATCGTCGGTGCGATCGCCGGCCCGCTGATCGCGATGCGGCAGTTGCGTCGGCCGACGAGGTGGTTCGGCACACCGTTTGCCTTGATCATGAACCGGTCGCATGCGGCACTGGCGGGATGGGGCCTTCAAGGTGCGACGATCGAGCGGAGCTTCACCATTTTGGACATCGGTTGCGGAGGCGGCGCCACGGTGAAGCGGCTGGCGAGGCTGGCTCCGCGAGGCAGGGTTTACGGTGTCGACCACGCGTCTGGAAGCGTCGCCGTGGCGAGGGCCGTCAACGCGCAACTGATCCACGACCATCGCGTCGAGATCATCCAAGCATCGGTCTCGCGCCTGCCTTTCGCCCCCAACTCGATTGACCTCGCGTCGGCAGTCGAGACGCAGTACTACTGGCCCGACCCGGTCAACGATCTGCGCGAGGTCCGCCGCGTGCTCAAACCCGGTGCCGTGCTGGTTGTGATTGCGGAGACGCAGGGCCGCGTGCGACAGGGACACCTCCAGCGGGCTGTGATGAGGTTGGCGGGATCCAACAACCCCGGTGTCGACGACGAAAGGGAAATGCTGACCGCCGCGGGCTATGTGGACATCCACGTCTCCGAGCACCCGACGAAGGGTTGGATGTGCGCCACTGCGCGCAAGCCGTTGAGCTGAGCGGAACCCCCCACGCCGAGTAGCCGGTCAGGCCCAGGCGTCGGTGGCGAAGTCCTCGGCGCTCGACGTGCGCAGCTCCGCGTTCCTGGATGCCAGCGCCTCGGCGACGCGAGCGGTCAGCTGGGCCGGGGTGGTATCGACCTTGTGCAGCCAGGCCACCGCTCCTGCTGAAAAGGCGCGCTCGACCGCGCCGTCGGGGTGGCCGGTGTGATTGCTCAACATGAACGCGATCACGTCTGACGTTCTTGGGTCGAGGCGGAGGTTTTCCAGCACGTTGACGCCGGAGATGATGCCGCCCAGGTGAAAGTCCAGCACGACGACGTCGGGGACCTGCTCCTCCACGGTCAGGAAGATCGCGCTCACATCGCTCAAGGGGATGGCCTTGAAGCCGGCGGTCTGCAGGGCGAGGCTGTACATCTCCGCCGTCTCGAGGTCGTCGTCGACGACCATCACGACCGGCCGGTCGCGGCTGCCGGGCCCGGGCATCGGCCGAGCGGGTCTGATGCTGTCGTCGTCGAGGTCGCCGGCTGGCGAGAACATGCGCAAGACGTGCTCCTGGAATACCTGGTTTCGGGGGTCCTGAATCCGCGGACTCCATCGTGGTCCGGGCCGCCTCCGCCGGCATCACCACGGATGAGGGTTCCTGCCTAGTCAATTCTTGGGAGGCGGCCGGGCCCATGGTCGGGCTACGATCGAATGACTACAAGAAAGGCAGGGAATGACTTTGAGCGCGTATGTGACTCCGGTACCGGTGCTTCGTGCGCGCCAAGACGAGATCCTCCAGGCATGGATCGCCGAGCAGAAGCGCGCCGGCGTGGCGCGGCCCGATCTGCTCAGCGATTCGGATCTCGCCCGGGAGTGCTCGGAGCTGATGTCGGGCCTGTTCGCCGGCCTCCACTCCGGCTCGATGGATCCCGCCGGCCCCGGCTGGGAGCAGATGCGAGCCACCATGCGCGGGATCACGCTTTCGCGCGGACGGCTCGGCTTCGGCCCGTCGGAGACGATGCTGTTCATCCTGTCGCTCAAGGAGGCCTTGTTCAGCTCACTCGATGAGCTGGAGCCGGCCCAGCACATCCAGGCGATCCTGGAGCTCAACCGCATGGTCGATCGTCTCGGCCTGATCTCCTCCGAGGTCTATCAGCAGGGCCGCGAAGAGGTCATCCAGAGGCAGCAGCAGGAGATGCTCGAGCTCTCCACCCCAGTGGTGAAGCTGTGGGATGGAATCCTGGCCCTGCCTTTGATCGGGACCCTCGACAGCGAACGGACCCAGGTGGTCATGGAGACCCTGCTGCAGGCGATCGTGGAGACCGGGAGCACGATCGCGATCATCGACATCACAGGCGTGCCGACGGTCGATACCAAGGTGGCCCAGCACCTCATCCAGACGGTGTCGGCGGCGCGCCTCATGGGCGCGGATTGCCTGATCAGCGGGATCCGGCCGCAGATTGCGCAGACGATCATCCACCTCGGGATCACCCTGCCGGACGTGGTCACCAAGTCAACGCTCGCCGACGCCTTCATCACGGCTCTGAGCCGCATCGGCCAGCACGTTGTCCCCCACCGAAACGATCACGAGCGCTGACCGGTGGATCGCGTTCCCATAGTCAAAGCGGGCGGGTATCTGCTCGCGACGATTCAGACGGACGTTCAGGACAATGTCGCACTTGCCCTCCAGGAGGATCTCGGCGCGAGAATCGTGGCCACCCGCGCTCGCCTCGTCTTGCTCGACATCTCCACCCTGCAAATCGTCGATTCGTTCATCGGCCGGATGATCGCCGACATCTCTGGGATGGCACGGCTCTTGGACGCGGAAGTGATAGTCGTGGGAATGCAGCCCGCCGTCGCCATGACCTTGGTGGAGCTTGGACTCACCCTCACCGGTGTCCGGACCGCCCTCAACGTCGACGCTGCGCTCGCCATGGCGGGAATCCGTGACCACAGTTGATCTCCTCCGGAGCGCCGATCAGCGTCGTCCTGCGAAGCTCCGAAGACGTGGTCCTGCTTCGCCAGCGGGTGCGTGAGGGCGCTGTTCGGCTCAGGTTCAGCCTCCTCGAGCAGACGAAGATGGTGACCGCGGCGAGCGAGCTTGGGCGGAATGCGGTGACGTACGCGGGCGGGGGCGAAGCGACCGTCGAACCCTGCGTCAGCGGCGGTCGCGCGGGACTGGTGGTCACCGTCGTCGACCACGGCCCCGGGATTCCCAACATTGCCGAGGCGATGCGGCCCGGGTTCAGCACGGGTGGTGGGCTCGGCCTTGGGCTCAGCGGTACGCGGCGCCTGGTCGACGAGTTCGAGATCAAGTCTGAAGTCGGCCAGGGTACGACTGTCCGGATAGTCCAATGGAAGTGACAGGCCTCACCCGTCGGGTCGTCGTGCGCGACCAGTCCGACGGGGCAAACGCGCGCCGGACGGCCGTGCGCGCCGCCGAGAGGGCTCGGTTCGACAGCGCGCTCCAGGGGCGCGTTTCCCTGATCGCGGCTGAGCTGACCAGCAATCTTGTCAAGCACACGGGCCAAGGCGGCTACCTGCTGATCAACTCGGTCGTCCCACCCACCGGTGCAGGCGCGGTGGAGTTGGTGGCAATCGATAAAGGACCTGGCATGGCAAACCCGGCAGCGGCCTTCGAAGACGGCTACTCGAGCACCGGGAGCCTCGGTGCGGGCATGGGCACGATTCGCCGGCAGGCGAGTTACTTCGAAATCTACTCCCTGGCTGATCGCGGAACCGCCATCCTGGCGCGGATCGCGGCCGATGGCCATTCCGGAGAGCCGGAAATTGACGTCGGCGTCCTTTCCGTACCCAAGGACGGCGAGGACGTGTCCGGCGACGGCTGGGCCGCGTGTCATGTGCCCTCGGGCATCCAGCTGCTCGTGGTCGACGGTCTTGGTCACGGGATGCTTGCGCACGACGCCGCGGTGCTGGCCGTCGACACGTTCAGGTCCACCGCAGGCGGGCAGCCGGTGGACGTGCTGCGCACCCTCCATGCGCCCCTGAGGTCCAGCCGTGGCGCGACGGCGGGTGTCTTCACCATCGACACCCAGGCTCGCGCTCTAACTTACTGCGGGGTCGGCAACATCGGGGCGGCAGTCGTCACGGCCGACCGTTCACGCAAGCTCATGTCGTTGAACGGGACCATCGGGCGTGAGCCGGTCCAGTTCAAGCAGTTCTCAACCGAGTGGGATCCCAACTCGTTGCTCGTCGCTCACAGCGACGGGCTGACGACGCGTTGGCGGCTCGATGAGCCAGGGCTCGCGGCCAAAGACCCGACGTTGATCGCGGCAGTGTTGTTCCGCGACTTCGCGCGGGAGCTCGACGACGTCACGGTGGTCGTGGCCAGGCAGCGGCGCGGACAAGCCGGTAGAGAAGGGCAGTGACGCGAGACGCTCCCATCCACCGCCTGGGGATCAGGTCCTCGACAGACGTGCTGGCGGCGCGACAGCAGGTTCGAGATGCCGCCGCCCGATTCGGATTCGCCCAGTTCGATCAGGTCCAGCTGGCGACCGGCATCTCTGAGGTTGGGCGCGAGATGGTTGCCGCGGGCGGTGGGGACCTCGAGTTCGCCATCTCCCCCTCTTCCCCTCGCCGGCTGATCATCACCGCGAGGTTCAAAGCGCTCCGCGACCGGGCGGTGGATATGCCGGGCGTGGCGGCCGCCAGGCGACTCATCGGGCCGCCCCTGGGCCGCGACGGCGACGACGGGACCTGGAGCTTCAGCCGGGTGCTGCCGCGGTCGGGGCCGATCGGCGACGGGCTTCAGGCGCTGAGCGCCGGCGTCCGCGACCCCTACAGCGAGCTTCAGGAGCAGGATGCCGAGCTGCTCCGCCTGCACGAGGAGCTGCGCCGCCGTGACGCCGAGCTCGAGAGCGCCAGAAACGAGCTCGAGGAGACCAACCGCGGCGTGCTCGCCCTTTACGCCGAACTGGACGACAAGGCTGAGTCGATCCGGCAGATCAGCGAGGAGCGCACCCGCTTCCTGTCCAACGTCACGCACGAGCTGCGCACGCCGTTGAGCTCGATCACGGCGCTGTGCCGGCTGCTCCTGAATGAAAAGGACGTGAGTATCGGCGAGGAGCAGGCCAAGCAGATCACCTACATCCAGAAGTCGGCGCAGGACCTGCTCGACTTCGTCAGCGACCTCCTCGACCTCGCCAAGGTCGGTGCGGGCAAGGTCACCGTGCGCCCGGCGCCGTTCGAGGTGGACGAGATGCTGACGGCTCTGCGGGGCATGTTCCGACCGCTGTCGGCGGACGCCCACGTGCCCGTGATCTTCGAGCTCTCTCCCGTGCCGACCATGGACACGGACGAGAACAAGGTGAGCCAGATCCTGAGGAACCTGATTTCCAACGCCTTGAAGTTCACCGAGAGTGGCGAGATCCGCGTCTCCACCGCGCACGATCGCGCCACAGACGAAGTGCTTTTCACGGTCACGGACACCGGCGTCGGGATCGCCGGCGCCGACCTCGACCGCATATTCGACGAATTCATCCAGGTCGACACGCGCCGCGGAAGGCGCGAGCGGAGCAGCGGTCTCGGCCTGCCGCTGTCGCGCAAGCTGGCACAGCTCATGGGCGGCTCGATAACGGTCGAGAGCGAGCTCGGCGCGGGATCGACGTTCCGCCTGCGCCTCCCGCGCATCTACTCGCAGCAGGCCGGCCGGGCGCCGGCCGCCCTTGACGGCAGCGGTTACGTCATGGTGGTGGACGACGACCCCGTGAGCCGGTACGTCGCCAAAGAGGAGCTGGAGGGGCTGGGCTGGCGCGTCGTCGAGGCGGCCGACGGCGAGACGGCCATCCTGCTCGCCCGCGAACGAGAATGCCGCGCCATCGTCCTTGACATGGTGATGCCGGGGACGACTGGGCCCGACGTTCTTCGGCAGCTGGGCGAACAGCCTGAGACGGCCGCCATACCGGTGGTCATCCGCACGTCGCTGCAGTTGGGCGAGATCGACCCCGCGTCCGTTGCGCGCGCCGCGGGCGTATTCTCCAAGTCCGACGACAGCATGCGCGCGCTCGCAGACCTGATTTCCGTCAAGATCGCCGGCGCTTCAGAGGCGCACCCTGGGGGTGAGTAGGGCCGTGGCTTCCAAAGGACGAATCAAGGTCCTCCTGGTCGAGGATCACCTGATCCTTGCCGAATCGTTCGCCGCCCTGCTCAAGAGCGATCCCAAGATCGAAGTCGTGGGCCTGGCCGCCTCGGTCAAGGCCGCGGTGGAGCTGGCCCGGAAACACGAGCCCGACATCGTTTTGATGGACATCCGGCTGCCCGACGGGTCTGGCCTGGACGCCGCCGTGACTATTCGGTCGACAGCCGAGGAGACGGCATTCGTCTTCTTGACCGCGTTTGACAGCGAGGAAACGCTGGCCGAAGCCATCGAGGCCGGGGCGGCCGCGTTCCTCCCCAAGTCGGAGGCGTCTGAGACGGTGGTCGACGCCATCAGGCGGGTGGCGAACGGCGAAACGCTGATCGAGCCGGGTCAGATCCAGTTCGCGCTCAAGTGGCGCCGCGCACGGCGGCGTATGGATCGGGAGAGGCAAGAGGTTGTGAGCTCGCTGACGCGGCGCGAGATGGAGGTGCTCAACCTGCTCGGCGCAGGAGCCGACACGGCCGCCATAGCCGGCCGACTGCATGTGTCCCCGCTCACGGTCAGGACCCACATCCGAGCCCTGCTGGCGAAGCTCGACGTGCACTCGCAACTCCAGGCGGTCGCCAAGGCACAGGGCCTCGGCATCATCGAGAAGGTGGCCGCGGTAACGCCGACCGCCTGACCGTCAATGGAGCCGTACCGGCGGGGAGAAACGCCCGGATTGCGGAAAGGACAGCATCGGGCTGCTCCGATTGAGAGGTTCCGTGGGCGTGCAGGCTGAACGGGGCTAGATCGAGGCAGTCGCCGAGAGCGCCGCGTACGTGTCGGCGCGCACGTTCGTGTCGAGGCCCCAGCGGTGCGCGAAGGCCATCGCCTCCGTGAACGTTTCCTCGGGGTAACGCTCGAACACGAGAAGCTCTCCGAGGCCGAACTTCGACCAGTCGTAGTCGCCTTCGAGGCCGGGCGGCAGGTTGTTCTTCCACAGGGGCATGTATGGCGCCGGATCGGCCCGAAGCGCGGTATCGGCCCGGCGCAGGGCGCGGAAATACGCGCCGAGCGCGCTTGCGGGGATGCCCGGCGAGACCCAGAACAGGGTCCGGAACTCACCGGTCGCCAGCTTCGTCAACCCCTTCTCCTCGGCGATCGCGATCTCGGGGTCGAGAAGATTGGCGACCTGCACCGTGCCCTCGAGCAAGGCGAGCAGCCGGCGGCCCGGGCCGCCGATGTTGTCGATCTTCACCTGCTCGCGCGGCAGCACGTGCTCGAGCGTGCGCAGGGTCGTGAAGTGCGAGCCCGCCATGAGACCGACGCCGACGGCCACGCCGGCGAGGTCGCTGAGCCTGGTGAGCCCGGACTCGGGCCTGGCGAAGATCGCAAAACGGGCCACGCCGTACAGGTCGGAGACGAACTTTCCCATCCCCGCGCCGGCGTTGCAGACCGAGCCCCATTCGCACGCCGAGTTCGCGACTTCCAGCCCGCCGGCGAGAAAAGGCTGGTCCTGGGGGCGCTCGAAGTAGGGGTCTGCGCCGTGCCCGGAGACCGCGTGCATCACGTCGGTGAGGATCTCCGGCTCGAGGCCTTCGGCCTGGTAGTCGCCGTTCTGCAGCGCGACCCATTCGTGAAGGCGCATGAAGTGCGGGACGACGCGGATCCGTGTTCTTACAGCCACGAGACTAGGTTATACAAGTGACTTCGCAAGGGGAAACCGTCCGTATCGACGGCCGCTCGCTGTCGCTCGAGGACGTCGCGGCGGTGGCGCGGGCGGGGGCCCGCGTCGAGCTGGACGAGGGCGCGGCTCTTCGCGCGCAGGCCACGTATGAGCTCAACCAGCGCATCATCGCGGGGGGCGCGACGGTCTACGGGGTGACGACCGGGGTGGGGGATTCGGTCGGCAGGAAGGTCTCGATCGCGGGGGCGAACGAGCTCCAGGAGTCGCTGATCCGGCTCAACGGCTGTGGCACCGGTCCGGACCTGCCCGAGGACCAGTCCCGCGCCGTCGTGCTTGCGCGCGCGAACTGCCTCGCGCGCGGAAACTCGGCGGTCCGGCCGCTGATCCCCGAGATGATGGTCGAGATGCTCAACCTCGGATACTCGCCGGTGATCCCGGAGCAGGGATCGATCGGCGCGAGCGGAGACCTAGTGCCCAGCTCGTACATCGGTGCGGTTCTCATGGGCGAACGCGAGGTGATGCGCGAAGGCCGGCGGAGGGCCGCCGCAGACGTGTGGCGCGAAGCGGGTCGCGAGCCGGCGCGCCTGCACGCCAAGGAAGGGCTCGCCATCCTCAACGGCACCTGCTTCATGACGGGCATCGCCGCGTTGACCGTTCTCGACGCGCAACGGCTGGCAGAGGTCTGTGACGTGTGCACTGCGATGGCGTGCGAGGGGCTGCGAGGCATCACGGGCCCCTTCGACCCCTTCCTGCATTCGGTGAAGCCTCATCCCGGCCAGTCTCGGTCGGCGGAAAGAATCCTCGGCTTGCTTCGCCAAAGCCGCCTGGTCACCGACTACGACACGGCCGAGGCGAGCGGCCGCCGTGTCCAGGACAGCTACTCGCTGCGCTGCGCACCGCAATGCAATGGGGCGCTCCGCGATACGGTGAGCTGGGCGCGCGAGTGGGTCGAGCGGGAGCTCAACTCGGCCAACGACAACCCGCTCTACGACGCCGAGCAGGGTCGCGTCCACAGCGGCGGCAACTTCTCCGGTTTCCACATCGCCATCGCGATGGATGCGCTCAAGGTCGCGGTGGCCGGTATCGCCGACCTCGTCGACCGCCAGTTCGAGCTCCTCGTCGACGAGAAGTACTCCGCCGGGCTTCCCGCGAACCTGTCGCCGGTGAGCGATGGCACGCAGCACGGCTTCAAGAGCTTCCAGATCGCGCTGTCCTCGCTCGCGGCTGAAGCCCAGGCGAGATGCATGCCGATGAGCGTGTTCAGTCGCTCGACCGAGGCGCACAACCAGGACAAAGTGTCGATGGGAGCCGCGGCGGCGCGGGGCGCGCGCGACGTGATCGAGATCGCGGAGCGCTGCTGCGCGATGCACCTTCTGGGCGCGGCGCAGGCCGCGGACCTGCGCGGCGCCGAGGGTCTGGGGGAGGGCACCGCCCTGGTTTGGCGACGCATTCGCGAGGTTTCGCCGCGCGTCGAGCGCGACCGGCCTCTGCAGGGAGACATCGTCGCGGTCACAGGCATGATCCGCTCCGGGGAGCTGCTGGCCGGCCTGTGATCGAGGTCCTCGAGAGCGCCGCGGCCGAGCACGGAAGCGTGCCCGCGGTAATCGCCGGCGACGGGTCGGCGACGTACCGACAGCTGGTCGATCGCGTGCGCCCGGTCGGGGGACGCGTGTGCATCGCCAGCCCCAACGGTCTCGGTTGGCTGACTGCCTTCTGGAGCGCGATGGCGGGCGGCGCGACGGTCGTGGCGCTCAACCCGCGCGGAAAAGCCGACGAGCTCGACTACATCCGCCGCGATTTCCTCAGCGGCGAGCTGGCGGGACCCGACGTGTGCGTCGTCCAGTACACCGCCGGCACGACCGGGCTGCCGAAGGGCGCGCAGCTTTCCGCGGCGGGCCTCATGACCGTCGCCCGAGGCCAGGCTGCCTCCTGGCGGCTGAACCCCGGCGACGTGATCTTCGTCCCGAACCCCGCGAGCCACATCATGGGCCTCGTCCTCGGCTGCCTCATGCCGGCCATAGGGCACGCCACGGTGCTGACCATGGAGCGGTTCGAGCCCGGCGCGGCGCTGGAGCTGATGGAGCGCCACCGGCCGGTCGCGATGGCCGGGACGCCGACGCACTTCCACATGCTCGCCGAGCACGCCGACCTAGCCAGGCGCGACGTCTCGAGCCTGCGTTTCGGTCTCGCAGGAGGAGCCGCGTCGACCCCGGACGCGGTGATGAAGGTCATGGAGCGGCTCGGGCTCGAGGCGCTGCTCAACGGCTACGGCATGTCGGAGGCATGCGGCAGCATCAGCCGGACCGAGATCGGCGATCCGGTCGAGGCGCACGCGCGCACGGCGGGGCGACCTATGCCCTGGCTCGAGACCAGGTTCCACGAAGGCGAGCTCGAGATCCGCGGGGAGCCCGTATGCACCTCGTACCTCGGCGCCGGCCGCGCGGTGGACGACGACGGCTGGTTCGCGACCGGCGATCTGTTCGACTTCGACCCCGACGGACGCCTGGTCTTTCGCGGGCGTAGGTCGGACGTGATCAACGTCGGCGGCTTCAACGTGTATCCCGCCGAAGTCGAGCGCGTGCTCGCGGAGCACCCTTCGGTGATGCAGGCGCAGGTCGTCGGTGTTCCCGAGCCGACGTACGGCGAGGTGCCGGTGGCTTTCGTGCGCCTGGCCGACGGCGCCTCGCTCGACGCCGCGGCGCTCGCGAGCCACTGCGCGGAGAGGCTGTCCGGCTACAAGCGGCCGCGGCAGTTTCGCCCTATCGCCGAGTTCCCGCTCAACGGGGCGGGCAAGGTGGAGAAGTATCGGTTGAGGCGGATGGCGCGGGAGTGAAGCTGCCGGACGGCGTGCGCGCCATCGACGTGCACGTGCACCCCAACCACGACGAGGCGATCGCCTCGGGCGGCCAATACCTCGAGTGGGCGAAGCGGCACTTCAAGGATGCTTCGCCGGACGCGATCTCGATCGACGAGACGGCGGAGATGTATCGCCGGCACCGGATGATGGCCGTGATTCTGGGCAAGGACGCGCGCACGCACACGCGGCTGCCGGCCATCCCGAACGACAGCATTGCGGCCGCCGTGCGCGCTCACCCCGACGTGTTCATCGGCTTTGGCTCGGTCGATCCGCACCAGGACATGGGATGGTGCGTCGAGGAGGTTCACCGGTGTCGTGAGCTCGGGCTGCGCGGCCTGAAGTTCCAGCAGGCGGTGCAGGGTTTCTATCCGAACGACGACACGTATTACCCGATCTACGAGGCCGCATCAGACCTGGGGCTGGTTTGCCTTTTCCACATGGGGACGACCGGCATCGGCGCCGGCGCGCCGGGCGGCATGGGCCTCAAGCTCGACCACTGCCGGCCGATCCTGGTCGACGCGGTCGCCGCCGACTTCCCGCGCCTGACGATCATCGGCGCGCATCCCGGCTGGCCGTGGACGGACGAGCTGCTGGCCATGGCGGTGCACAAGGGCAACCTGTATATAGACCTCAGCGGCTGGGCGCCGAAATACTTTCCTCCGACGCTCGTGCAGTACGCGCGCACGCTGCTCAAGGACAAGGTGCTGTTCGGGACGGACTGGCCGCTGCTGTCCGTCGAGCGATGGGAGAAGGAGTTCGGGGCCTACGACTTTCCGCCCGACGTGGTCGAGCGGATCATGCTCACGAACGCGATGCGGGTGCTCGGCGTGGAGCGCTGACCCGCCAACGGTGATCGGGTGAGCGTTCTCGGAATCCGCGGAACTCGGTGGTGACCCAGCCAATGCATGTGCGGGCGGCATGCACCGACTCGCGCGACAACATCACGTACCACTCCTAACGGACGGGGACCCCCGGCGAGTTGCCAGGGGCCACCGAGATCCTTGCTTGTACGGATCTAGTTCAACCGCTCGATGAGTTGCCCGCTGAGCAGAAGCTCAGCGCTGTCTACGAGAAGCTGTCCGTCAGATCGCGCTCGGAGCTGGCGCGCGCCCTCGCGATGGAACCGAGCGACCCTTGATTACAAAGGTGGCTCTCAAGCTGCCCGGACGACGGCGCCCTTTGCGAGCGCGATCAGCTCGTCCGCCGACCATTGGTCGTAGGCATGGGTGCCGTACTTCGCTGCCGTGATTCGTCCCGACGGCGCGATGAGAAAGTCGGCGGGAAGGCCGGCTGGGCCACCCGCGAGCCGCAAGCCAAGATGGCCGTTCGCCACCCCCCGCACGGCGGCGCACAGGGCCTTGCGACTCAGGAACCCGCGCGATGCCTTCACGCCAACTTCACGGT
>CBJLKR010000013.1:0-19562 GCA_966423695.1 uncultured bacterium
AGCGCGTCGGCGCGGCCGAGCGAGCCGGTCACAAACCGATGCAACGCGCCGGCCTCGTCGGGCGCGAGGCCGAGCATGTCGACGTCGGCGCCCGCCTCGCGCAGCGCGGCGAGCAGCGCCCAGCGGTTCGAGTCCGGAATCTGCCCGCGACCGGGGGTGCTCCCCACCTCCACGAGCTCGTCTCCGGTCGACATCAGCGCGACGCGCGGGCGCATGCGCACACGCAGCCTCGCCCGGCCGGTGGCGGCTGCGATCCCGAGCTCGGCCGCGCCCAGCTGCGTCCCGGCGCGGAGGATGACATCGCCCGGGGCGAGGTCCGTGCCGGGGCGGTGGAAGTTGACGCCTGGCGTGAGTCCGTGCGGCACGACCACCTGGTCGCCTCTGACCTGGACGTCCTCGACCATGACGACGCAGTCCGCGCCCTCGGGCACGACGCCACCGGTGAGGATGCGCGCCGCGGTGCCCGGCGCGAGCGCGCCGTCGAACGGCCGCCCGGCGGCCGACTCGCCGAGGACCCGCAGCGTCTCGCCTCCATCGGCGGCGCGTACGGCGTAGCCGTCCACGGCGCTCGAGGGAAATGGGGGCAGCGGCGCTATGGCCGCGACGTCCTCGGCCACCACCCTGCCGGCCGCGTCGGCGATGTGCACGTCCTCCACGCCGAGCACCGGCGTGCGTTCGAGCACGAGGGCAGCCGCCTCGTCGGCGTCGATCAGCGGGTACGCAGACGCTCGCAAACCGCTCTTATGCGTACCGCAACGCGCGAGCGGGGTCCTGGCGCGCGGCCCGCAGCGCCGGGAGCAGGCCGCTCACCGTGCTCAGCACGGCCGCCAGCAGCACCGCCACCAGCACCACCGGGACGTCGGTCCGGAACACGTCGAAGCCCGTACCCGTCACCGACTGCGTGAGCCGGTCGACGGCCGCGTTGCCGAGCCGGCCGAGGCCGACCGCGACGAGCGCGCCGACGATGCCCCCGGCCAGCCCGATGCCGAGCGCCTCGGCGAGAAACAGAAGGAGGACGTCGCGCGAGCGCGCGCCGAGCGCCTTGAGCACGCCGATCTCCTTGGTCCGCTCGAGGACGGCGCTGTACATCGTGTTCGCGATACCCAGGCAGGCTAAGAGCAGGGCGACCAGGGCGAGCCCGAGCAAGGCCACGCGCATCTTGCCGAGCAGATCCTCGAAGTTGCGGAACTGGTCGCCGAACGTCTGCGACTGGAACCCCAGCTGCACCACACGCTGGCGCAGGTTCTCGACCGCGAGCCCTGAATCGGCGAGCAGCGTGACGCTGGCGTACTCGCCGCCCTTCCACGCATTGGACTGGGCGAGGCTCGTCCAGTAGTTCCGCATGACTCCGTACGGCGCGAGGGCGCCGGGCGCGCCGGACGGCGTGTAGTTGTCGGAGACGATGCCGACGACAAGCAGGTCGAGGCTCACCGGCTTGGTCACCTGGTTGCGGACGAGAGTCGGCACGAGGCTGCCGAACGTCGCGCTGAACCTCACCCGGGTCCCGATCGCACCGGGCGGCGAGCGGTAGCCGAGCGCCACCGCCTCGCTGTCCGTCAGAAGCACCTCGGAGGCGGTATCGGACTCAGGCATCCTGCCCGCGGTCAAGGTCGGGCGGACGCTCGAGCCTGAGAGCATGGGCAGGGACACCAGCACGCCCGCCGGAGGCGTCTTGGCAGTGCCAACGCCGAGGGGCGGGTTGGGGGCGGTGAAGGTCCCAGTCAGGCCGATCTGACCCCAGGCGGCCTTCACGTGCGGGAGCTGGGCGAGCGTCCGCAGCGTGGCGTCGTCGAACGCCGGCGTGGTCGCCTCGGCCACCGGGTAGACGGCCACCTGGTGGACCTGGCTCGTGGCCAGGGCGGGCGCGGTCAGCGCGTCTTGCAGGCCGCCCGCGAGGGCCACGATCAAGCTCAACGCCGCGATTCCGATGGCCACGCCGGTGGTGGTCAGCGCGGTGCGCAGCGGGCGCCGGCCAGCGCTGCCGAGGCCCACCTTCAGCGTGTCGCGCCAGTGCATGCGCGGCGCCGGGTCGACCGGCTCCTGAGCGCGCACGGTCGGCTTGCCTGACTCGAGCTCGATGGCCCGGCCGTCGATCATGCGCACGACCCGGCGGGCCCGGCGCGCGACCTGTGGGTCGTGGGTCACGAGCACGACCGTGGCGCCGCGGCGGTTGAGGTCGTCGAGGAGGTCCAGCACGTGCTCGCCCGCCTTCGAATCGAGGCTTCCGGTCGGCTCGTCGGCCAGGATGAGGCCCGGCCGGTTGGCGAGCGCGCGCGCGACCGCGACCTTCTGCTGCTCGCCCCCGGAGAGCCTGCCCGCTCGGGTCCGTGCGCGCTCCTGCAGGCCCACCAGCTCGAGCAGATGGCGGGCGCGCCGGCTGCGCTCTTCGGGCTCGACGCCGGCCAGGGTCATGGGAAGGGCGACGTTGTCCTCGACCGTCATCGAGGGGATGAGGTTGAACGTCTGGAAGATCGTGCTGACCCGCTGGAGGCGGTAGTTCGACAGCTCGCGGTCGGGCAGCTCGCCGAGGGGCAGGCCGGCGGCGTACACATGCCCGGTCGTCGGCCGGTCCAGGCCGCCCATCAGCGAGAGCAGCGTGCTCTTGCCGCAGCCAGACGGCCCGACGATGGCGATGAACTCGCAGGGCCCGACGTCGAGGGTGACGTTGCGGAGCGCCGAGACGTGCATCTCGTCCCGGCCGCCGAACTCGCGCGAGACCGCGTCGAGGCGCAGGCCGACCGCCTGGCCGAGGAGGTCGCGGAACTCATCGGGCGGCTCGGGCGCGGGGGCGACCTCGGCCGCGGCGGCGGGGTGCGCGTCGACCGGCTCGACGATCGCTACCGGCTGGTCGCCGTTCGAGTGCCCGTCGCCGTTGTTGCCGATGGCACCGCCGGCACCGGTCGCCAGCCCGGCAGCGGCCTCCGCCTCCCGGCGCGCGCGCCTTCGCCGGCGCCTGGCGCCGCTCGACTGTCCGGCATCGTCGACGACCGTAGCCAACCCGCCCCTCCTTTTGGTTCGGAGTCTAAGTCCTGCCGCTCGGGTTACCTAACGGTCAGCGGCCGGGTTTGGCTACTTGCTCCTCGAGCCAGCTCATGTATGCCGAGGAGCCCCGCTCGATCGCCAGCTGGATGATCTCCGGGTTCTTGTGGTCGTGGTGGCCCCGCACGTACTCCTCCACGGCGGCCGCCTTCGACTCGAGGGTCTTGATCAGCAGGAGCGCCTCGTGCTCGCGCTGCAGCTGGCCCTCCCAGTAGTAGATCGAGTGCACGGTCGGGATCACGGAGCAGCACGCGGCCAGGCGCTCGGTGACGAGGGCCTCGCCCAGCCGCTCGGCATCGTCGCGAGCTCCGGTGGTCACGAGGATCAGGACCGCGTTCGATTCCATCCGGCTAATTCTCGGGTTTCCGGGGCCGGGCGGGTTTTCGCGGCCGGTCGAGCCACACCGTCCCGGCAAGGAGCGCGATCGCTCCGAGAAGCAAACCCCCGATCACGTCGGACTCCCAGTGGACGTCAAGGTAGAGGCGGTCGAAGGCCAGGACGACGACGACGGCGATCGCCCCCATCACGGCGGTCGCGCGGACCACGGCCGACGGCGAGAGCCGGCGGATGACGAACGCGAGCAGGCCGTAGGCGATGACCGCGCGCACCATGTGGCCGCTCGGAAAGCTGTTGCCGGTGCCGCCGCTCGCGGCGAACACCATCGTCAGGCTCGGACCGTCGGTCTGGGCGAGCGAGCGCGGCGGCTGCAGGTGGTGAAGGTTGAGCTTGTAGAACAGCTCGAAGCCCTGGGCGGCGAAGAACACGATGAAGACCAGCGCGTCGCTGCCGAAGCCGCTTCGCCACAGGTACCAGGCCAGGCCGGCCATCAGGAGCGTCGTGAGCTCGAAACCGCCAAGCTCGGCGATGGCCTGGAAGAGGACGTGGAGCGAAGGCTGCCACGCCTCGTGCATGGCCCGGGCGACCTGGAGGTCCAGCGACCGGAAGAGCCCGGCAGTGAGCGCGACCGTGAGGCCGATGAAGACGACGCCGAGAACGACGATCGCGACGAGGCGCGTCGTCAGCCCCGGCCCTGGGGTTGGCGGCGTCATCTCTGGCAACGGGTGCAGTACACGGTCGTGCGGCCGGCGATGCGCACGGACTTGAGCGGGCGCCCGCACGTGAAGCACGGTTCGCCCGCCCGGCCGTAGACGAGCAGCTTCTCCTGCTGGCCTCCGACCTCGCCCCACGCGTCGCGATACGTGTCGACCGAGCTGCCGCGATTCGCGATCGCCATCTGCAGCGACGCGCGAAGCGACTCGTGCAGGCGCCTCGCCGACTGTTTGCTGACGCTGCTCGCGATCCGCGTCGGACGCAGACCGGCGCGGTGCAGCGACTCGTCGGCGTAGATGTTGCCGACGCCGGCGATCGCCTTCTGGTCAAGAAGCACAGCCTTCAGCGGTGCGCGCCGGCGGTGGAGCTCACGGTACAGCTCGTCGGCGGCGTATTCCGGATCGATGGGCTCAGGGCCGAGGCGCGGCATCTTCTTGGCCGTCAGGAGGGCGTCCTCGGTGCCCGCGAGCAGGCGGCCGAACCGGCGGGGGTCGCGATAGCGCAGCTGGCGGCCGTCGTCGAGGAAGAAGACGGCGTGCGTGTGCTTCTCCAGCGAGGCGCCGCGGTCGAAGATGCGGAGCTGTCCCGTCATGCCGAGGTGGACGACGAGCACGACCTGGCCGGTCAGGTGCAGGTAGATGTACTTCCCACGTCGCGTCATCGACTCGATGCGCATCCCGGTCACCGCGTCGACGAACTGCTCCGGTTCGGGATGGCGGACGATCGTCGGGAACGCGAGCTCGCAGCGTTCGACCGTCCGTCCCACCAGGTGGGGCCTCAGGTCGTTGACGATGGTCTCTACCTCGGGAAGCTCAGGCATCTAGGCGCGGACGACGGCGAGCTTCCGCATATCGGCCCAGTTCGGGCCGACCTTCATCTCCACCTCGATCCCGGTCTCGAGCTCATAGGCGCCGGTCATCACGCGTGGCACCTTCTCGGCGAACTGGTCGAGCTCGGCGCGCGGCACCTCGAACAGCAGCTCGTCATGGACCTGCAGCAGCATTCGCCCCTCGATCTCATCCGCATCGATCTCGCGGTGCAGCCGCACCATCGCGATCTTGATGATGTCCGCGGCCAGCGACTGCATGGGGAAGTTGATGGCCATGCGCTCGGCCGCGCCGCGAAGCTGGAAGTTCGGCGAGCGCAGGTCCGGAATCGCGCGCCGCCGGCCGGTCGCGCTCACCACGAGGCCCTCCTCGCGCGCCTTCTTGCGCACGCCGTCGAGGTATTCGCGCAGGCGTGCGTAGGTCGCCCAGTACTGGACCAGGAACTCGCGCGCGACGTCGCCGGTGATCCCGAGCTGCTGCGATAGTCCGTACTCGCCCTGTCCGTAGATGGAGCCGAAGTTCGCGACCTTGGCGAGACGCCGCTGGTCGGGCGTGACCGCTTCGAACGCGACCTTGAAAACCGCCGACGCGGTCGCGGTGTGGATGTCCTGGCCCGCCGCGAACGCCTCGAGCAGCTTGGGGTCGCCGCTGAGGTGGGCGGCGATGCGCAGCTCGATCTGCGAGTAATCGGCGGAGACGAGCACGTGGTCCGGCCGCCCGGCCTTGAACGCCCGGCGGATCCGCTGCCCGAGCTCGGTTCGGATCGGGATGTTCATCAGGTTCGGGTTCGACGACGCCAGGCGGCCGGTCGCAGTGCTGGCCTGGCCGAACGACGTGTGCACGCGGCCGCTCAGCGGGTCGACGAGCTGCGGCAGCGCGTCGACGTAAGTGGACTTGAGCTTCGAGAGCTGACGATGCTCGAGGATCAGCCCGACGATCGGGTGTTTCTCGCGCAGCGCCTCGAGGGTATCGGCGTCGGTCGAGTAGCCGGTCTTCGTCCTCTTGCCCACCGGCAGGCGAAGGTCCTCGAACAGCACCTTCGCAAGCTGCTGGGGCGCGTTGAGGTTGAACTTCTGGCCCGCGACCTCCTCGACCTCTTTCTCGAGTGCGGCGAGCTGCTCGCCCAGCTCGTCCTGCATCTGCTTGAGGTAGGGGACGTCGATGGCGACGCCCTCGCTCTCCATATCGGCCAGCACGCCGGCGAGCGGAAGCTCGATCTCGTGGAAGAGGTAGTCCACGCCGAGGTTGCGCATCTCCGCCTCGAGGCGCGGACGCAGGTTGAGGATCGCCTCGGCGCGGCGGGCAGAGTATTCCGCGGCCTCGCCGTCCGCGATCGCCGACGGCTTGCGGGCCGCACGGCCGGTGCCGAGCAGCTGCTCCGAGCTGACGAGCTCCACGGTCAGGAACTCGCGGGCGAGGTCCTCGAGCCGCGGGTCGCGCGAGCCGGCGCCGAGCAGGTAGGCCGCGAGGAAGGTGCTGAAAGACCACTGGCGCTTCCCGCCCCCGAGCGAACGGAGCGCGAGCTCCGTCTCCTTGGCGTCGTGACCGGAGATCGGACGGCCGGACAGCGTCGCGGCCACCGCGTCCATCGCTTCGGGACGCGACACGTAAAAGGTATTGCCGGCCGCGGATACGCCCAGCCCGCACACGCGGCATCCGCGACCGGTCCCATCCGTGAACGTGAAGACGGCGACGTCGCCCGTGCCGTCGAGCAGGCTCGCCGCCTCGAGCGGATCCTCGACGATGCGAAGGCCGGCCGCATGCGGCGCCGGTTCGAACGCAAGCGTCGGCTGCACCGGCACCTGGTCGGGCGGCGGGAACCGGCTCAGCAGCTGGCGGAACTCGAGGTGGTCGAAGACGCGACGCGCGCGGTCGTAGTCGTAGCGCGTCCAGCGCGCGCGCTCGAGCTCCAGCTCGACCGGCACGTCGCGGACGATCGTCACCATGCGCTTGCCGAGCCGGACCTTGTCGGTGTTCGCCTTGAGCGCCGTCTTCAACCGGCCCTCAGGCAGCTCCTCGATGCGATCGAGCAGCGCCTCGATCGAGACGTAGTCCTGGACGAGCTTGGCGGCCGTTTTGTCGCCTACGCCCGGCACGCCGGGGATGTTGTCGGACGTATCGCCGCGCAGGGCCTTGAAGTCGATCAGCTGCGGTGGCTCGAATCCGTAACGCTGGCGCACCTGGTCCGGCCCGTAGACGAAGGTGTCGGTGATCCCGCGTCGCGGCACCAGCGCCTCGACCGATTCGGTGACGAGCTGCAGGCAGTCGAGGTCGCCTGACACGATCGTCACGGAGTGGCCGCGCTCCTCGGCCAGGCGCGCGAGCGTGCCGATGACATCGTCGGCCTCGAAGCCCTCGACCCCGTAGATCGGGATCGAAAACGCCTCGAGCACCTCGCGCACCATCTCCATCTGCGGCCGGAGGTCGTCCGGCATGGCGCGCCGGCCCGCCTTGTACTCCTCGTACTCCAGGGAGCGGAACGTCGGCTTGCCGAGATCGAACGCCGCGATCGCGAACTCCGGGCGCGACGCGAGGACGATCGCGAGCATCGAGGTGAAGCCGTAGACGGCGTTGGTGACCCGCCCGTCCGATGTGCTCATCGGCGGCAGGGCGAAGAACGCGCGGTAGATGAGGCTGTGGGCGTCGATGAGGATCAGGCGCCCTTTCCTGCCCTTCGCCACGACCGAATCTTACGTTTGGCCGGAAGCCCGCCTTAACGTGGGACCCATGCGTTCAAGTAGAGGGAGCTTGGAGAACCGCCGACTAGAATGGACCCGAGGATGAAGAACCTCATCGAGGTGTCGGTGGACAGCATCCGCATCCACATGCCGACCGCCCAGCACCTCGTGATCCTCAAGGAGAAGGAAGCCGACCGCTACCTTCCCATCTGGATCGGGTCGTTCGAAGCCCAGGCGATCGCGACCAAGATCTCCGGTAACGCGCTCGGCCGACCGCTCACCCACGACCTGATGGCCACCGCGTTCGGCGACCTCGGCATCAGCGTCAAGCGGATCGTGGTCACGCGCCTCGCCGACCAGGTCTTCTACGCGCGCCTGTATGTCAAGCAGAACGGCAGGGACCTCGACTTCGACGCCCGGCCGTCGGACGCGATCGCGCTCGCGGTCCGCTTCGAGTGCCCGATCTTCGTCGCGTCCGAGGTGATGGACAGCGCGGGCATCATCCCCGAGGCCGACGAGATGGACGGCGACAAGGACAAGGTTGAGACCGTGGTCGACGAGGAGCGGCTCGCCGTGTTCCGCGACTTCGTCAACAGCCTGGACCTCCCCGAGCTACCTGACGAGCCGGGCGCCAAGGACGAACCCGGCAGCTCAGCGCCCGGAGGACGCCCCGGCAGAGGCTGACAGCACGCACCTGACCGGCCAAGGCGAGCTCGACCTCGCCATGCGCGTGATGATCGCCCTCGCCATCGGTCTCCTCATTGGCGCCGAGCGGGAGTTCCGCGGCCATCCCGCCGGGCTGCGCACGATGGCTCTGATCAGCGCGGGCTCGTGCATGTTCACCGGACTGGGCCTGATCCCCGAGCTCGGCAAGACGGTTGACCCGACGCGCATCGCGGCCCAGATCGTCACCGGGGTCGGTTTCCTCGGCGCGGGCAGCATCCTCCGCCAGGGCGAGGAGGTGCGCGGCCTGACCACGGCCGCGTCGATCTGGGTGGCGGCGTCGCTGGGCATGGCCGTCGGCTTCGGCTACTACGGCCTTGCGGTCTTCACGGCCCTCGTCGTGATCATCGTCCTCGTCGCGCTCAAGCCCATGGAGGAGCGCTTCTTCCGCAGGACGCGCAACCGCCGCGAGACCGATCCGCATCCAGACGAGCTGACGACGTGAGCTGGCGGCCGTGACTGCCGCCAAGGTCGCGGTCGTCACCGACTCGACCTCCGACCTCCCGGCGCAGCTCGCGAAGTCACGAGGCATCACCGTCGTGCCGCTGACGCTGAACTTCGAAGGCCGCTCGCTGCTCGACGGCGTGGAGATCCGGCCCTCTGAGTTCTACCGCCGGCTGCCCAACGCGACCACGCATCCGACGACGTCACAGCCGTCCGCCGGCCGCTTTGCGGAAACGTACGCGTCGCTGCTGCAGAGCCACGACGAGGTCGTGTCGATCCACATCTCCGAGAAGCTGAGCGGAACGTTCGCGGCGGCGGTGCAGGGCGCCGAGATGACCGACACGAAGCGCGTGCGCGTCGTCGACTCGCAGCTCGTCTCGATGTCGCTCGGCCTGGTGACGCTGGCCGCCTCCGCGATGGCTTCCGGTGGCGACGCCGCGTCGACGGTCGCCGCCCGGGTCGAAGGCATGCGCGACCAGGTGCATACGTACTTCTCCGTGGCGACCCTCGAGTTCCTGCGCAGGGGCGGCCGCATCGGCCGCGCGAGCGCGATGCTCGGCTCGGTCCTGCAGCTCAAGCCGGTGCTGTGCATCAGCGACGGCCTGGTCACGCCGCTGGAGCGCGTGCGCACTTTCGACCGCGCGCTCGGCCGCATCGTCGAGCTCACGCGCGAGGTTGATCGCGGCCAAGGCCTGTGCATCATCGTCGGGCACGCGGACGCGGAGGGCGACGCCGAGCGCGTGGCGCGCGAGGTCGAATCCGTCGCCGAAACGCTGATCATCCAGCCGCTCGGACCGGTGGTCGGGGCGCACGCCGGACCGGGAGTCGTCGGCGTCGGTTGCTACCCCGCGGACATCCTTCCGCTCGGGATCAAATCAGCGGGTGCTAAATCGATCGCCAGCGCACAGAGCCGGGCCTGACGGTCTTCTCGAGCCGGCCGTCGACCGCGAGCGCCGGGAGGTGCGCGAGGCCCTCCTGCAGGGCAAGTCGCTTATCATAGAGGTTTTCGCGCGGGCCCCACAGCTCCAGCGCCACCTGCCAGGCACTTTTCTCCGTCCGGCCTGACACGATCTCGACGATCTGCTCGAACCGTCGCCGGTGGTGTGCGGTCAGCACCTGCGCGCGCGCGGCGACATCGCCGAACGGCCGCCCGTGCGCGGGCAGGACGAGGGTGGGCGCGAGCTCGGACACGCGGCGCAGCGCCTCGAGGTAATCGTGCAGCGGGTCCGGCGTGCTCTGCGGATGAAGGCCGATGTTCGGCGACAGGTCCGGCAGGATGTGGTCGCCGGCGAACAGGAGCCCTTCGGCGGCGTCGTACAGGCACACGTGGCCCGGCGAGTGCCCTGGAGTCCACTCCGCGCGCACCGTTCGGCGTCCCATCGTGATCCGCTCCGCGCCGTCCAGCTGGACCGTCGGGTCGGCCGGCGTGACCACCCGGCTCAGCGCGCGCTGGGAGTTGCTCAGCACATCCGCCTCGTCGTCGGGCACGCCGTTGACGAGCAGGTGCGCGCGCACCTCCTCGCCCAGGTGCTCGCGCTCGACGTAGCGCGGGTGGACCAGCGGGACCTCGAGCCGGTGCATGTAAAGGTCGGCGCGACCGGGACCCGCGAGCACCCCGGCCGCGCCGTAGTGGTCGGGGTGGATGTGCGTGACGACCAGGGTGCGCAGCCGGGCGGCGCCGAGGTGTTCGATCGCCCGGCGGATGGCGGCGAGCGACTCCTCCGAGTTCATGCCGCAGTCCAGCAGGTCGATCTCGTCGCCGTCCGTGAAGAGGAAGACGTTGACGAGTCCATCCTCGAAAGGGATGGGGAGGCGCAGCTCGAAGACGCCGGCGGCCACCTCGCTCAACGTCACATCGAGTGCCACGCGTCGATTGTCGCCGCTACTAAGATGGTGAGTAGTCAGCGGTACTCAAACGTACTGAGTGCATCAAAGCCCTTTCGAGGAGGAGCGAATGTCCGAAGTTCAGATGACGCCCGACCAGATCGTCGAGGCCATGCCCCAGTTCCTCATACCGGAGAAGGCGGGCACCACCAACGCCACGATCGCCTTCGACCTGAGTGGGGCCGATGGCGGCAAGTGGTGGGTGCACATCCATGACGCTCGGGCCGAGTCCGGCAAGGGCGAGCCCCCCTCCACCCCGAACCTCACGCTGCTGGCGGACTCGGGCGACTGGGTCAAGATCATGACCGGCAAGCTCGACGGCACCGCGGCGTTCATGCAGGGCAAGCTGAAGATCAAGGGCGATATGGGCCTGGCGATCAAGATGCAGTCGCTCTTCCGCCGCCCGAGCTAGATGCCTCGCGGCGCCGGGCCGCCGGTCAGACGCTGAACTTCCAGGTGGGCAGGCGCGAGGCCATCTCGCTCTCGAGGTCGAGCGTTCCCGAGCGCACGTCGAGGATGACCACGAACTGAGGCGTGAGGCCGATGCGGCGACCGTCTGGCAGGACCGCCGCCTCCTTGGCATTGCCCCAGGTGATCGGTTGCAGGGCCGTGGGCGACACGGTCGGGGACGGCGTCGCCCCGCCGCCGGGCGATGCTCCAGGCGTGGGGCTGGGCGAGGCTCGCGGGCCCATGTTCGCGGCCACCCACGACGCCAGGTCGGTCGCCGGTCCCCGTTCGTAGGTCGAGACGATCATGAATCCGAACAGGTTGTTACCCGTGGTCCCCGTGGTCACCGTCTTGCAG
Organism: uncultured bacterium; assembly: GCA_966423695.1. Taxonomy (GTDB): domain Bacteria; phylum Chloroflexota; class Dormibacteria; order Dormibacterales; family Dormibacteraceae; genus 40CM-4-65-16. The sequence goes on from CBJLKR010000013.1 coordinate 11,450, forward strand.
TGGGTCAGGCAGGTGAAGTCGAAGGTCAGGTCGACGCCCTGCGGAGTGCTCAAGGCCTGCTGCCGCTCGATGTACTTCCAGGTGTTCGGGTAGCAGAATCCCCACCCGAGCTGGGGGTCCTCGAAAGCGTGATCTCCGGCCGAGCACTTGAGATCGGCGCCGATCTGAGCTACGCTCGGCACCGGGTGTGACGCCGATCCCGGTTGGCAACCGGCGATGGCGAGCACCGCGGCGACGATCAGCGTCTTTGGGGGGATTGGCTGCAGGGGCATACGGCGCCTAATTGTGCGCGAGCGGGTACGCGCGCCGGTGCACGCGTTCTGCTCTCGAACATCCAAACGCCGACGGATTTTGCAGTTTGGAGGGGGGTTAAGCAGATGGCGGTTCGAAGGAAATCGGGAGACGCCCCGGAACAGAGGCTGGAGGCCGACCGGCGCCGGCTCGAGCTCCTGGCGGCGCAGTGTGGCGAGGAGGCGGGCTTGCACCGGCCGTTGAACGACGTCGTCGGCGGGGTGATCACCGGCATCCCGGAGGAGACCGACCTGGCGCAGGCGCTCGCCGACCGGGAGACGAGCGATATCCTCGTTCACCTTCTCGACGAGAACCGCGAGCAGGTGGAGAGGGCGCTCGAGAGGCTGCGCGAGGGCACGTATGGGATCTGCGAGGGCTGTAACCGCCGCATCCCGGAGGCGAGGCTGACCTACCAGCCGGCGGCCACGCGCTGCGTCGAGTGTCAATCGCACTGGGACAGGCTCAACGGCCGAACCGACTAGGAGTTGCTCCGCCGCAGTCGCGGCAAGGAGCCTGACCGCGCACTAAGGTAGCGGTCGTGCGGGCGCCGATTCCCTGGCGGTGGGTCGGCGCCTTTGCGCTTTTGAAGCTCGTCCTTCACCTGGGGACAGCCGGCAACTACGGCTGGCACATCGACGAGCTGTACTTCCTAGCCGCCTCGCGCCACCCCGACTGGGGCTATGTCGACTTCCCGCCGCTCGTGCCCCTCCTCGCCGGCGCCGACCAGGCCCTCTTCCCGAACTCGCTGGTGGCGCTGCGAGCGCTTCCCGCGGCGGCCGGCGCCGCGATCGTCGTCCTCACCGCGCTGATCGCGCGTGAGCTCGGCGCCGGGGCCCGCGCCCAGGCGTGGGCGGCGCTGATGGCGCTCCTGTCGCCCATGTTCATCGGTGCCAACGTCCTCTTCCACACGACGACCTTCGACGAGCTCACCTGGGCCGTCGCCCTGTTCGTGCTGGTCCGCTTGCTCCGCGATGACGACCGCCGCCTGTGGCTCGTTCTCGGAGCGGTCGTGGGCGTCGGCCTGGAGGTGAAGTACACCATCATCGCCCTCGTAGCGGCGATCTTCGTCGGGCTGGTCCTCACGCAACGCCGCACCGTGCTGCGGACCAGGTGGCCCTGGCTCGCGGCAGCGGTCGCCCTCGCGCTGCTCGCACCGAACCTCGCCTGGCAGGCGGGGCACGGGTGGATCAGCCTCGACTACACGCTCTCCCACCGCGGCCACACCGACGGGCCCGTCGCCTTCTGGGTCCAGCAGTTGCTGCTCGCCGGCCCGCTTTTCGTCGTGCCGTGCATCGCCGGCCTCCTCGCGCTGCGCGGCGACGCCCGGTTCGCCCTGCTTCCTTACGTCGCCCTGGCGGTCGAGCTCACCTTCTTCGTCCTCGGCGGGAAGTCCTACTACGTCGGACCGGTCCTGCCCCTGGCCTACGCGGCCGGGGCCTTCTGGCTCGACGCCCGGCTGCGGTCACGGGTCTGGACCTTAGCGGCGACGGCCGCTGCCGTCGCACTCACGCTGCTGCTCCTGCCGATCGGGGTGCCGATCCTCCCCGCCCAGGCGCTCGCAAGCTCGGGCCTGTGGAAGGTGCGGCAGGACTTCGCCAACATGCTCGGAGGACCGGCGCTCGCTCGCGAGACGGCGACCGCTTACGACTCGATACCCGCCGGCGACCGCGAACGGGCCATGATCGTCGCCCACTACTACGGCGAGGCTGGGCCGATCAACCTCTACGGCCCAGGGCTGGGGCTGCCGCAGGCCGTGAGCCCGCACCTGAGCTACTGGTACTGGGCGCCTCCGCGCATGGACCCGCAGACGGTCGTCCTCGTCGGCTACACCGCGGCGGAGGCGTCGCCCTACTTCGCCGACTGCCGCGAGACGACCACGATCACGACCGGCCAGGGTATCGAGAACGACTTCAGTGGAGACCCGATCCTCGTCTGCACGCAACCGCGGCAGCCGTTGTGGAAGGAGTGGCCCTCGCTTCAGGCCCTCGACTGACCACGCCCAGCGCGCCACGCCCCGGCGCCGAGGGCGACGCCGACGACTACCATCACGCAGCCGATCCAGAACCACTTCATGTCGCCGGTCATGAAGCTGCCCTTGATGTAGCCGAGGCCCTGGCCGACCCAGACCAGGCCGGTCAGGAACACAAGCGCGGCGACGACGCCCAGGCCGACTCTCACGGCAAGCGACTACCTTCGCCGGTTACAGGCCGCCGTAGACGACCGACTTCTCCTCCGTGTACTGGAGGAACGCCTCGACGCCGTGCTCCTTGCCAAAGCCCGACTGCTTCGTGCCGCCGAAGGGCAGCTCGTCATGCGCGATCTGCAGCGCGTTGACCCACGTGTAGCCCGCCTCCAGCTCCTCGACGGCGCGATGAGCCGCGGCCATGTTCGTGGTCCAGATCGACGAGCCGAGGCCGAATTGCGAGTCGTTCGCGAGCCGCAATCCTTCGTCGAGGTCCTTGATCCGGCGCACCGGCAGCGCGGGGCCGAAGACCTCCTCCGTCCACATCCGCGCACCGTCGGGCACGTTCTCGAGGATGGCCGGCTCGATGAACCAGCCGCGCTCGTACTCAGAGCCTTTCGGGCGGCCGCCGCCAAAAAGGACCTTGGCGCCCTTGTCGAGGGCGTCCTTGACCTGCGCCTCGACCTCCGCACGCTGCGTCTCGGTGTGCATCGGGCCCATGCGGCTGTCCTTCTCCAGGCCGTTTCCCGGCTTGAGCTTCGACGCGCGCGCGACGAGCTTTTCCAGGAGCGCGTCGTAGACGCCGTCCTGCACGTACAGGCGCTTGACGGCGAGGCACGCCTGGCCGCAGTTGAAGAATCGGCCGACCGAGATCGCGCGCGCCGCGCCTTCGAGGTCGGCGTCGTCGAGGACGATGCATGGGTCGCTGCCGCCGAGCTCGAGCGTGACCTTCTTCAGCCCCTCGGCCGCGCGCGCCATCACCTTCTTGCCCGTCGGCGTCGACCCGGTGAGCGCAATCTTGCGGATGAGCGGGTGCGCGACGATCGCCTCGCCCGTCGCCTGGCCGAGGACGACGTTGACCACGCCCTCCGGTAGCCCGCCCTCGATGAGCGCCTCGATGCAGGCCAGCGTCGACAGCGGCGTCGTGCTCGCCGGCTTCAGGACGACGGTGTTGCCCGCGGCGATGGCCGGCGCGACCTTGTTGGCCGCGAGAGTCAGCGGGAAGTTCCACGGCACGATCGCGCCGCAGACCCCGATGGGCTTGCGCACGACGAGGCCGTAGGTCGTCAGGTCAGGCAGTGACACGCGCTCGCCGTGGACCTTGTCCGCGAGGTCTGCGAACCAGGCGATGTTCTCGCCGAACCGCTGGGCCTCGATGCGCGACTCGAGCAGCGTCTTGCCCTGCTCCTTCGTCAGCAGCGGCGCGATGTGCTCGACCTTCGTGAGCATGTGCTGGGCGGCCTTGTGCAAGATCTCGGCGCGCTTGTTGGCCGGCAGGCGCGACCACGTCCGGAACGCCTTCGCCGCCGCCTGTGCCGCCTTGTCGACGTCGGCCGCGCCGCCGGAGGGGACCTCGTCGACGACCTCGCCCGTGGCCGGGTTGCGGACCTCGTACGTCTTGCCCGACGCGGCCTTGGTCCGGTCGCCTTCGATGATCATCGTCGCCATGCACGCACCCCCGTCGATTTCCGGTTTTGCTTCTTCGATAAGGTTATCGGGTTCGGCATGACGGTCAGGTTCGAGAAGCAGGGCGGCGTCGGTTTGATCGTGCTCGACCGTCCGCCCGCGAACAGCTATGACTACGCGTTCCTGCGCGAGCTCGCGGGAGCCATCGACGACCTGAGGGCGGACGAGGCGATCCACGCCGCCGTGGTGACCAGCGCCTCGGAGAAGTTCTTTTCCGCCGGCGCGGACGTCACCGCCTTCGCCGCGGGGACGCAGCGCTCGCGCGTCATGACCGCGCTGCTCGCGCACGAGACGTTTCGGAAGATGGAGAACACGCCGATCGTCTTCATCGCGGCGATCGCGGGCCACTGTCTCGGCGGCGGCTTCGAGCTCGCGCTGGCTTGCGACCTGCGGTTCGCGGCCGAGGGCTCGTTCCAGATCGGACTGCCGGAGACCAACCTCGGGCTCTTCCCCGGCTCCGGGGGGACGCAGCGATTGCCGCGCCTCGTCGGCCTCGCGAAGGGGATGGACATGATCCTCAGCGCGACCACGGTCAAGCCCGCCGAGGCGAAAGAGCTGGGACTCGTCGATCGCCTCTTCCCCGACCCAGGCGCGTGCCGGCAGGGCGCGATCGAGTACGCGACGAAGATCGCGGCCGGTCCCAGCGTCGCGCTCGGCCACGCCAAGCTCGCCGTGACGCAGGGCTACGGCGCGCCGCTCGATCTCGGCCTCGCGCTCGAACGCGAGGCGATCAGCCGCGTGTTCGCATCCGGCGATGCGATCGAAGGCATCAAAGCGTTCGGGGAAAAGCGCAAGGCCGAGTTCAAAGGCGAGTGATATGCTTCCGGTCCAGATCAACCAAAAGGAGGTGCGCCGCTATGACTGAAATTGCAGTGACCGCGTTCCGGCCCTCGGCCGCCTCCGGAGCTTTGCTCTAAGCACCTCCGGCGTCAGGCGGACCGATATGTCCGCATCAGTTTTCCGGAGGATTCGCAGTTGCCCATCCATAGTTCGATCAAGGCGCGCGTGGTCGCGGACTACGGCGCGGAATACCTGGTCGACGACGGCGCGTCGACGTGGAGGGCGCACGCCCGAAGGTGTGACCCTGCGGTCGGCGACTGGGTCGTGCTCGACGGAGTCTTCATCACCGAGGTTTTGCCTCGGCGGACCGTGTTCGCGCGCCGCGCCGCCGGCGACGAGAACGTGCAGCAGGTCCTCGCGGCCAACGTCGACGTCGTGTTCGTCGTCGCCGCGGCCACGGACGTCAACACCCGCAGGCTCGAGCGTTACCTGACGATCGCGTGGCAGAGCGGCGCCACGCCCGTCGTCGTCCTGACGAAGACGGATCTCGTCGAGGAGGTGCAACCGCCCGCGGTCGCGGCCCCGGTCATCGCCACGAGCACCGTCAGCGGTGAGGGCATCGAGGCGATCGAGCGCGAGCTGCAGCCGGCGAAGACGGCGGTGATGCTCGGTCCGTCCGGAGTCGGCAAGTCGACGCTGATCAACGCCCTGGTCGGCACCGAGGTGATGCGCACGCGCGAGGTGCATGGGGCCTCGGGCGAAGGCAGGCACATGACCAGCCACCGCCAGCTCGTGTCGCTGCCGTGCGGCGGCGCGATCATCGACACGCCTGGCCTGCGAGAAGCGCAGCTCTGGGAGGGCGAAGACGCGCTCGGCGAGGTGTTCGAGGACATCGAGAAGCTCGCGCTCGAGTGCCGGTTCAACGACTGCGCGCACCAGACGGAGCCGGGCTGTGCGATCAAAGCCGCGCTTGCGGGCGGCACGCTCGATGCCGGGCGGTTCGCTAGCTACCGCAAGCTGCAGCGTGAGGTGCGGGCGATCGCGCTCAGGAGCGACGCGCGCCTGCGGATCGAGGATCGGAAGAAATGGAAGCGGCTGATCACGGACGCGCGCTCGCGCGCGCGTCCGTAGGGGAGGAAGAAGCGGCTACTTGCGGCGGTGAACGCCGTTCCAGAACGGGATGTGACCCTTCGCGATGCGGTCGAGGATGCGGTCCGCCTGGACCTGCGTGATCTGCTTGCGGTCGACCAGCGCCTCCAGGCGCGGCTTGAGTGCGGCGATCAACCTGGTCTCGAACTGCTCTTGAGTGATGTCCTTCGCCTTCGCCAGGTCCGCAACGGTCTTGCCGGCCTTAAGGTCCTCGCGCAGCTCCTCCGGCTTGATGCCAAGAACTTCCGCCTCGGAATCGACCACCGCCTTGGCGACGGCGTGGCGCACCGCGTGGCTGTTGGCCGTGGGGACGGGCGCCGGGGATGGCGACGCCGCGGTCACCACGCCGGCGCTGAGCAGGGCGGCCGCTCCCGCGGCGACGAGAGCTTTGACGGCGACTGCTGCAAACGGGTTCATTTCGTTCTCACCTCAGACGAGATTGGTGAGGTCGACGATGAGCTCGGCATGTCAGAGACCGGTTGCCGGGAAGTTACGTTTCTGTACGCGTCCAGAAACCGTCGGGGTCAAACCGCCGGATCGCGGTGAGCTCGGCCGCCGTCGGCGCTGACGTCTCCTTTACATCGGCCGCCACCTTCAGGTCCCAGGCCGTGGCCGCACGCACCTCTTCGACGCTGCGGCCCGGATGGACCGACGCGAGGACCGCCTCTCCGCCGCCCTCGGGGAAGCGCAGTACGGCCATCGTCGTGATGATCGCGACCGGCCCGCCGCCGGGCAGGCCGTGGCGGCGCCGCCAATCGTGCGTGCCGTCGCCGTGCCCCGGTGAGGTGACGAAAGACACGCGCTCGACCAGCCGCCGGCGCTCGTGCGTCATGAGGGTCACCCAGCGGCGGCTCAGGATCGCGATATCCGCCCCTCCCCCGCTCCCCGGCAGCTTGACGCGCGGGCGCGCCGGGTCGCCGATGTACGACGTGTTGAGATTGCCGAAGCGGTCGACCTCGGCGCCGCCGATGAAACCCAGATCGACGAGACCCTGGGCCATCAGCGCCATCGCGTTGGACATCCGCGTCGCCCACAGCGCCCCGGCGACGTTGGGCGGATCGCCCATCGTGCCCAAAAAGCCGGCGGCGGGCTGGTCGCGCAGGAGTCCGACCTCGAAAAGCCCACGCGCCGACGGGGCGTGCGCGTTGCGCGCAACCGCGTACGCGAGGATCGGCAGCCGCATGCCGACGAAGACCAGGTCGCCGTCGTGGATCTCGCGTGACGCGACCGCGACCATGAGCTCTTGCGCGGTGTAGGGCTCACTCATCGCGTATCCGCAGCGCATCGAGGTCGATGCGTGAGAGGTACGTCGATCGATCCGGCACATCGAGCACCCACCGGTTGAGCCACGTCTCGAAACCTTCGCGAGTGCGCGACGCCTCGGCGTATTCGCGATAGAAAGCGTGGTCGCGATTGAAGTAGCCCTGCACCGGTGACGGATGGGCACCGCCCGGCTCGTGCACGACCGCGACGACCTTCGTCTCCGGGAACAGGATCCGGTTCGGATGCTTGAGGAGCGAGTCCGGCGCCACCATCTCCTCGCACGTGACGACCACGGAACCCGCCGCGAGGCCGGCCTCCTCTGTGATGCCGAGCGGCCCCCACGCGTGCGCGCGGCCGTGCTCGTCGGCCCGCTGCACGTGAACGATCGCAACGTCGGGCTTGACGGCGTTCACGTGCACGAGCCCGTTGCGGACCGTCAGGCCGGGGTTCGTGCGCACGATATCGCTCCCCAGCAGCGTGCGCGTCGGTATGTACGGCGCGTTCCACGCGGCCGCCCACAGCGCGAGCGCAATGGAGAAGTTCGAGTGATCGTGGACCTCCAGCGCTCGCGGCTCGCCGCTCTCGCATGCGCGGCGGTAGCAGTGACCAAGGCCTTCGGAGACGTTGCCGACCCAGGCCGCGGTGATGCGGCGGACGCAGCCGGCGCCGATGAGCTGGTCGAACAGCGCATCCGAGATCGGGCCGACCAGCTCGAGGTCGCGCCGGCGCTGCCGGATGATCTCGTGCCCGGCCGCGAACGGGATGAGCGGCTCGAGGGCCGTACCCATGGCGACGGAGCCGCCGTCGGGTACGAACCGCGCGATGGCGTCGGCCATCGACATGACCTTCGTCGACCCTATCGCGCGATCGACTCCATGTAAGAACGGTAGTTCCGCTCGAGCTCGGGCATCGAGTCGCCGCCGAACTTCTCGAGGAACGCCTCGGCGAGCGTGAGCGCGACGACCGCCTCGCCGATCACGC
>CBJLKR010000014.1:0-18749 GCA_966423695.1 uncultured bacterium
CGGTGGCAGGCCGCGACGCCGCCGAGTCGAGCGCCCACCAGACCAACCACACCACGGGCGCGACGAGCGCAAGGATCGCCAGGTAGACGAAGACGAAGCCGGTTGCCATGAGCGCTACAAATCCTCCTTTTTTGGAACAGCTTCGCCCGCCGCGCTCAGGCGGACAGGGCCGTTCGGCCTTCGCGCGACGGGACCGCTGGCGCAGCGCGGGCGAGCTCCGCCCACGAGGCCTCGATGCCGCCCATGAGGACTTCGAGATCCGGCCACGAGTGGGCATCCGTGACGGCGCTGACGTCGAGGGTCCCGGCGTACGACAGGGCGGCGACCGAGACGGTCACGTTGCCCGCGATGGGCGGGATCGCAATCGCATCCACGAGCCGGGCGCCCGCGAAGTAAAGCGGCACCGGCGGCCCCGGCAGGTTCGTGGTCAGCACGTTGACCAGGCGCTGGCGGCGGATGTAGCGGCGGGTCAGGCCCGCCCGCGCGAGGAACAGCATCAGGCCGACGGGGTTGAAGGGATGCTGCGCCGCCTTCGCCTCCCGCGATTCGCGCGCGATCCGCGCGATCGCGGCGGCCGGATCGACCGCGTCGAGCGGAAGCCGGACCACGACGGTGCCGGCAAGGTTGCCGGCGGTCGTGGTGTCGCCCGTCGGGTGCAAGGACACCGCCATCGACGCCCGGAGGCTCTGGCCGGCGACCTTTTCGCCCCGCGAGAGCAGTGTGGCGCGAAAGCCACCCGCGACGGCCGCGAGGAAGACGTCGTTGACCTTGGCGTCATACGCGTGCGCCACCGCCTTGACCTGGTCCAGCGGCAGCCGTACGACGGCGATCCGGCGCTCCGGCCCGATCGGCGTGTTGATCGACACGCGGGGCGCCCCTCGCCCTTGACGCACCGATGCGATCGCGCCGCCGACGGCGACCCCAACCTCGCGCGCCAGGGTAGCCGGGTGCAGCATCCGCCGGGCGGCCCGCGCCAGCGTGGCCCGCTTCCGGTTGACGTTCTCGCGAATGAGCTCGCGGTGCGAAGGCGGCGTCTGCGGCGACCAGGGCGCCGCGAGTTCGCGGCTGACGTCGGGCGAGATGTCGAAGAGCTGCGCAACCAGGTTGATCATCGCCCGCCCGTCGGCACGCGCGTGGTGGAGCTTGATGAGGATCCCGGCACGGCCCGGCCCGTAGCCCTCGAGGAACCAGATCTCCCACAGCGGCCGCGAGCGGTCCATCAGCTCGGCCATGCGCCGGCCCGCGAACTCGAGCGCCGCCGCCTCTCCGCCCGGAGCCGGCAGGCGGGCGCTGAGCACGTGACGGGCGATGTCGAACGTGGCGTCGTCGACCCACAGCGGCCGGCCCTCGAAGACGTGCGTCTGGCGCAGGACGCGTCGCAGCTCGGGCACGCGGTCGAGCCTGCAGGCGATGTGCCGGCGAATGTCGTCGAGGGCGACCTGGCCCGCCGCGTCGAACAGCTCGCCGCGCTCCAGCACCCCCAGGGCCGCCTGGTGCATCGGGCTCTCCACCCCTTCCACGGCCAGGTTCGTCAGGTCTGCGGGGCTGAGCCGCTCGAGCCGCGCCATGCCTCGAAGGTGCGTCCAGGAGGGCCCTGACGGACAGCGCCGGAGGTCACTGGAACGGGGAGCACTTCGGCCCTGCTGAGGCCCAGGCCCGCGCCGGACGATGGAGACACCGTGAAGGCGGAATCGCACTCCTCGAGTGAGCTTCTGACCGCCCTTCTCGCGGGAGGGCCGCGCAAGGGCGCCGCCCTAGAAGGTCCGCACCTCGCGTTCGGCCGCTATGTCGTCTCCGTGACCGAGCCCGGGGCACCGCGAATGCCGAACGGAATCGCCTGTCGGGTCCGGGTCGCCGCCGGCGCGCCGGCGACGATCGGCAGGGGAGTGCTCACGATCGGCCGCGTCGAGATCGCGCCGGGGCCGCCCTGGAACCCCCGCCCGGTCTTCGACCCGCTCGGCTGCCTCCCTCCCGGCCCGGAGCCCCTGGCCGACTCGCTCGGGCCGTGGTTCGCCGCCTCCGACCCGGGCTACCACGCGCTCCTCGCCGGCTATGTCGCCGGGCTCGTCCTTCTCCAAGGCCAGCGCAAGCGGGCCGAGCAGATAGCCGCCCGGACCGCGCCGCGCGTGAGCGCGCTTTCCGCCACCATGCTGCGCCACGCCGCTCGGGGTGAGGTCCCCGAGCCGGTGCATGCGCTCCTGGTGGGACGCGACTCCGGGCCACTCATCGCATCCGGCCCGGCGGGCATCGTCTGGCTCCGCGGCCTCCTGTCCGCCGGCCTTGCGCTCGAGCCCGCCTCCCCGGTGGCCTCGGGTGGCGCCACGATCGCGGTGCGCGCGCGGTGACCGCGACGATGACGGCGCTCGAGTCGTCCTTCCTCGAGCTGGAGCACCCCGGCATCCCGATGCACGTCGCGGGCGTCAGCGTGCTCGACGGCGGCGAGCCGATCACGCTCGAGGCCCTGCACCATCACGTCGTCTCGCGCATCCGCCGCCTGCCTCGGTTCCGCGATCGTGTGGCCTTCGACCTCACCCACCGCGAGTGGGTCCACGAGGGGCGCTCCGACCTTCGCGCCCATTTCTTCCGCCACCGGCTCCGCGGCCGCGCGACGCTGCACAGTCTCTTCACGGAGGCGGCGCGCATCCACGAGTCGCCGCTCCGGCGCGACGGTCCGCTGTGGGAGATGCACCTCATCGACGGGCTGCCCGAGCACGGTCAGGCGCTGGTGATCAAGACCCACCACGCCATCACCGACGGCATGGCCGCGATGGAGATGGGCGGCGTGCTCTTCGACCCCGCGCCCGGTGTGACGCGCTCGGGGAGCATCCCTGCCCCGCGCCTCGGCGCCGATGGCGGCGGTGCGATGCAGACCACGCTCAAAGGCATCATGGGCCTCGCGTTCACGGCCGCGGGCGGACCTGTCGCGGCGCCGGGGCCGTTCAACGGACCTGTGGGACCGCGACGCACGTTCGCCGGCGCGGCGCTGCCGATGACCGCGGTCCGTGCGATGAAGGAGAAGCACGACGTCAGCGTCGATGACGTGCTGCTCGCAGCGGTGGCCGTCGGCCTGCGGCGTTACCTGCGCGAGGTCGACTATCCGAGCATGCCGCACGCGCTCCGCGCGATGATCCCCGTGTCGACGCGTCCGCCCGCGCGTGGCGTGACGATGGGCAACCACGTCACGGCGATCTTCCTCGACCTGCCGCTGGACTCCGACGACGTCGGCGCCGTCGCGCACCGCGTCCACGCTCGCAAAGCGGCGCTGCGCGGCGCGCACGCGGCGGCCGGCGCGACGATGGCGATCGAGGCCGCGTTTCGCCTTCCGGCACCGGTGCACTCGCTCGCGCTCGGATTCGTGGCGACGCTGCCGTTCGCGCACCTCGTGCTGTCGGACGTGCCGGGTCCGGTCGAGCGGCGCTACCTGCTCGGCCGGCGGATCACCGCGTGCTACCCGATGATGCCGCTAGGTCCGACGCTCGGGCTGGCCATCGCGTCGATCAGCATGTGCGGGGTGATGTCGATCGGCGTCACCGCCGATCCCGGGCTCGTGCCCCGCCCGGACCGCATGGCGAAAGCGATCGCGGGCGCGCTCGGGCTCTGAGCCGGCGAGGGTTTTTCCGCCCGCGCCTCTAGGCCGCCGGCGTTCCCCGGCCGAGCGCCTGCCGCACCGTCAGGACGCGCGCCACGTCGGCGGGGGAGACGATGCCGACGAGCTGGCCGGCGTCGAAGACCAGCACGCGCTGCTCCAGCCCCGCGCCGATGCGCTGGATGAGCGCCGACAGGTCCTCGCGCGGGCTCGTGGTCGGCACCTCGGCGATCGGTCGCGCGACATCGCGAAGATGCCTCTCGGCGCGCTCGCGTGAGGGCATGCGGACGAGGTCGGAGAGCCGCACCACGCCCGTCAGCGTCCCCGACGCCTCGTGCACCGGGTACGTCGTGAAGCTGTGGCTCGGAGCGACCGAGTCGAGGAACGCTTCGACAGTGACCCAGTCCGGCAGCGTCACGACCGGCGACGTCATGGCCGCAGACACCGGCACCGAGCGCAGGAAGGTCCGGATCGCCGAGCCCACCTCTTCGGTCGTGCCGGCCGACAGGAGGAACCAGCCGAGGAAGGCGATCCAGATTCCGCTCGCGACGTCGCCCAGGAACAGCTCGAGGACGCCGGCCGCGATCATCAGGTACGCGAACACGCGGCCGACTCGGACCGCGTCGTGCACGCCACGCTGGCGGCTCTTCGACCGCCACCACAGGAACGAGCTGAGGAGGCGGCCTCCGTCGAGGGGGAACGCGGGCACGAGGTTGAAGAGGCCGAGCGCGAGGTTGACGAACGCCAGCCAGCTGAAGAGGTCGGAGAGGAGCACGTTCGCCTGAGTGGCGAGCGAGACCACGAACGCGACGGCCGCGACGGCGAAGCTCGTGACCGGGCCGACGCCGGCGATGTACGCCTCGGCGCGAGCGCTGGTCGGATCGCCCTCGAGCCGGGAGACGCCGCCGAAAAGCCACAGCGTGATCCCCGCGACCTTGACCCCGTAGCGCCGCGCGACCAGCGCGTGCGAAAGCTCGTGCGCGAGCAAGCACATATAGAAAAGGACGGCGCCCGCGGCAGCGACGAGCCAGTAGACCGCCGCGCCGGATCCTGGCGCGTCCGCCGGCAGCACCGCCGTCGCCAGCGTCCAGGTCACGAGGGCGAAGACGAAGATCAGGCTCCAGTTGAACCCGACCTCGATTCCGAAAAGGCGCCCCAGCCGGATGCTTGGCGTCACTGCTATTGCTCGTGTGCGAGTCTACCGTCGCCCATGGCGGATGCCTCGCCGACGAACGCGGACCTGACGCTCATCGACGCCTCGCGCCTGTCCGCCGAGCAGGTGCTGGCGCGTCTCGGCACGACGGCCGCGGGCCTGAGCGGGACGGAGGTGGCGCGACGCCTCAGCATCTACGGCGCCAACGCGATCCGCACCCACGACGTGAGGGCGCTGGCGGTCCTGTGGCGGCAATTGCGCAACCCGCTCCTGCTGCTCCTCGCGGCAACGACGCTGGTGGCTCTAGCCGCCGGCGATCACACCGACGCCTACATCATCTTCGCGATCGTCGGCCTCTCCGCCGGCCTCGGGTTCGTCAACGAGTACCGGTCCGAGCGTGTCGTCGCGGCGCTGCATTCGAGCATCCGCCACCGCGCGCTCGCCGTCCGCGACGGCACCGTGACGGCGGTCGATGTGACCGAGCTCGTGCCTGGCGACCTCGTCCAGCTGCGCACCGGTGACCTCGTGCCGGCCGACCTCCGCCTCGTGAGCACGCGCGAGCTCGAATGCGACGAGGCCGTGCTCACCGGCGAGCCGATGCCGAAGACCAAGTCGGCTGATCCCGAGACCGACGCCTCCGCCACCGGGGTCGGCCTGCGCTGCGCCGCGTACATGGGGACCACGGTGCGCGGCGGCTCGGGTTCCGGGGTGGTCGTGGCCACCGCATTTGCCACCGAGTTCGGCAAGATCGCGCGCCGGCTGGGCGAGCGGCAGCCAATCACGGCCTTCCAGCGCGGTTTGCGCAGCTTCTCCATCCTGCTCGTCTGGGTCACCGCGATCCTCGCCGGCAGCATCCTCCTCGCCAACACAATTCTCGGGCGGCCGCTCCTCGAGTCGGCGCTCTTCTCCCTCGCCATCGCCGTCGGCCTCACGCCGCAGCTTCTGCCCGCCATCGTCACCGTCAGCCTCGCCTCGGGCGCTCGCAACCTCGCCCGCAACCGCGTCGTGGTCAAGCGCCTGATCAGCATCGAAGACCTCGGCAACGTCGAGGTCCTGTTCACGGACAAGACGGGCACTCTGACCGAAGGCAAGATCACGTTCCACGAGTCGCTCGCGTCCGACGGCGCGGAGGACGATCGGGCCCTCGACCTCGGCCTGCTGTGCACCGCGGCCGCCCGCTCCGACGCGACGGGCTCGGGCAATCCCCTCGACCAGGCGCTGCTCGACGCGCAGGCGCCCGACCCGGCGTGCAAGGTCCTCGACCAGCTCGCCTTCGATCACGAGCGACGGATGATGTCGACTCTTGTCGAGCGGCCCGACGGCTCACGGGTCCTGATCACGAAGGGCGCGCCCGAATCGATCGTGGCGCGCTGCGCGTCCGTCCCCTCGGCTGCGGCGGCGACGCTCGACCGCCTCTTCGCAACCGGCGCGCGCGTCGTCGCCGTGGCGACCCGCGCGTGGTCGGGCGATGCGCGCTGCACGCTCGCCGACGAGCGCGACCTGACGCTCGAAGGCTTCCTGACCTTCATCGACGCGCCGAAAGCCGATGCCGCCGACTCGCTGCGCAAGCTCGAGGCGCTCGGCGTGGTGGTGAAGATCGTGACGGGCGACAACGCCGTCGTCGCGCAGACGCTGTGCGCGATGCTCGGGCTCGAACACGGCGAAGCGATCAGCGGCCCTGAGCTGGAGAAGATGAGCGACGACGAGCTGGTCGCGCGGCTGCCGCGCACAGGCGTGTTCGCGCGTGTGTCCCCCGAGCAGAAGTCGCGGATCATCGCTGCCCAGCAGCGGCTCGGCAAGGACGTCGGCTTCCTCGGTGACGGCGTGAACGACGCGGTGGCGCTGCGCAACGCGGACGTCGGCATCTCGGTCGACACCGGAAGTGAGGTGGCGAAAGACGCCGCCGATATCGTGCTGCTCGGTAAGGACCTCGGCATCCTGGCCGGTGGCGTGCTCGAAGGCCGCCGCATCTTCGCCAACACCATGAAGTACGTGCTAATGGGAACGTCGTCGAACTTCGGCAACATGTTCAGCGCGGCCGGCGGCTCGCTACTGCTCAACTTCCTGCCCATGACGCCGACGCAGATCCTGCTCAACAACCTCGTCTACGACACGGGCGAGATGACCATCCCGACCGACCGCGTCGACCCCGAGCTGCTCGAGAGGCCCGCGCAGTGGGACATCCGCCTGATCCGCCGCTTCATGATCTTTTTCGGGCCGATCAGCTCGGTCTTCGACTATGTGACGTTCGGCGTGATGCTGTTCGTCTTCCACGCGCGCGGCAGCCTGTTCCAGACCGCGTGGTTCACGGAATCGCTCGCGACGCAGAGCCTGGTGATCTTCGCCATCCGGACGCGAAGGGTTCCCTTCCTCAAGTCGCGGCCGGGGCGTGCCCTCGCCGCCGCGACCGCCGGCAGTGTGGCGGCAGGCGTCGTCATCCCTTACACGCCTCTCGCGAAGCTGTTTGGTTTCACGCCCCTGCCGCTCGCCTTTCTCGCCATCCTCGCCGTGATGGTCGTCGTGTACCTGGCGCTGGTCGAGCTCGGCAAGTTCCTGTTCTTCAACGTCGCCCGCACCCACCGCGTGCCCGGCCTGCCCGTGGAGCGGTGGGAGCTCGCACCCGCTTTGCAGACCGTCGAGCGCTTCGCCTCGCGCTGGTCCGCACACCGGCGTGACCAAAGACCCTTGGTTCGCGGCGGTCCGTGACCTGGCCACACGTCAAGCCGGACTTCTCAAGAGGTCGGTCGTCTGAGCGCTCCGAACCAAGCCAGCGGCCGGTACTCCGGCCCCGTGTGTTTGGGCCGGTCGGCCCTCGAAGCCGGCGGTGCGGGCGTGGGACGCTTCCTGCGGAGGTCGACAACAATGGGAATCTGGGCCTGGTGCATCCTGCTCGCGTGGTCGGCGGCCGTTGCGACGGCCGGCCAGTACCTGTTCTTCCGTGATGATCGCGGAGCCAACGATTTCGACTGGGTCTACATGGCGGGCGGCGCGCTGATCTGCAGTTTCACGGCGCACGTGTGGTACCCGATCGCCGGGCTTCCCGTCGTCGACGGCCTGAACATCTTTCAGGCGCTCGCCGGCGGGCTGGCCGGGGCGATCGGCGTCGAGCTCGTGTACAGGCTCGTCATCCGGCGGAGGCAGGCGCCCGCCTGACCCCACCGAGGTCGCCGAGGCTCCAAGCCAGACGGGGCGCCCGGTTGGCGGCTCTTTTTTTCAGCGCAGTGTGCCGGCCGCGGTTAGGGTTCCTCTTCCTCGCTTATCACCGCGTCGCGGGTGAGCGGATCGTCCGTGTCCGCGTAAAGGTCGCGCACCTCGGCGCCGTCGCTCTCGAAGTCACCGATATCGTCGGTCGAGTCCTCCTCGACCACCTGACCCGCCGCCACAGCGTCCCCGTGCAGGCGCTCGAACTCTTTTTGCGCCTCGTTGCTCGTCTGGTACTCGTAGAACTCCGTGTCTTCGGGCACCTCCGCTCCCTCGGTGTCGTCGACCCCATGGCGCAGCACGTAGCTGCGGCCGTTGTCGGGATCGTGGACGAGGGCCAGGTAGCGCTCGCCGGCCAGCTTCGTGCGCCGCTCGGCGAGGCCGCCGTTCTCGAGCTCGAGCAGCCTGGCGATGATCTGCTCCTCACTGCGCTCCTGCATGCAGATACAACGCCGGGCCCGGCTTAAACTCCGATCCGCATGGGGGATGCGGTTGCGGCGCGCGCGGCGGGAACGTTGATCGAAACCCCGGAGATCACACCCGAGGAGCTCCAGCTCGCGGTCCGCAACCATTCGATGCCGCTCGAGGCGCTGCGCTACGACGTCACGCCGGCCGGCCTCCACTACCTGCTGATCCATTTCGATATCCCACCCGTCGACGCCGGCACGTACACGCTTACGGTCGGCGGCGCGGTCGTCAAACCGTTGCGGCTCACTCTCGCCGACATCCGTAACCGACCCTCCAAGACTCTCGCGGTCACGCTCGAGTGCGCCGGCAACGGCCGTTCGCGACTGTCGCCGCGCCCCATGAGCCAGCCCTGGGTGATGGAGGCGGTCGGCACGGCGGAGTGGACCGGCACGCCGCTGAAGGCGATCCTCGAGGACGCAGGCCCCACGCGCAGGGCGAGCGATATCGTCTTCACCGGGCTCGACCGCGGCGTCCAGGGCGGCGTCGACCAGCACTACGAGCGCAGCCTGTCGTGGGAAGACGCGACGCATCCGGACGTGCTTCTCGCGTACGAAATGAACGGCGCTCCGCTTCTGCCGCAGCATGGGTTTCCACTCCGGGTCGTCGTTCCCGGCTGGTACGGCATGACGTCGGTGAAGTGGCTGCGTTCGATCACGGTCCTCGAGGACACGTTCGAGGGTTACCAGCAGGCGAGGGCTTACCACTACCGCGTCGACCCGGATGAAGCGGGCGTGCCCGTGACGCGCATGCTTCCGCGCGCGCTGATGATCCCGCCCGGCGTCCCGGACTTCATGTCCCGCGCTCGCTTTGTCGAGCCGGGGCCCGTCGTCGTCGAGGGCCGCGCGTGGTCGGGCCGCGCCCCGGTGACGGAGGTCGAGTTCAGCGCCGACGGCGGGCGTACCTGGTCGCCCGCCCAGGTCGAGGCCGCGGCGTCGCCGTACGCCTGGCGGCGCTGGACATGTGCGTGGGAGGCGACGCGCACCGCTGAGCCCGAGCTGTGCGTGCGCGCGACCGATGCGGCGGGGAACACGCAGCCGCTCGACCCGGCGTGGAACGCCGAAGGCGTCCAGAACAACGCCGTCCAGCGTGTACGCGTCATCGTCGGTACCCCGCCTGACCGGCAACCCGCCGCCGACTCCCACTAGCGTTATCTCGTGGCGACGCGGGCGGCTCCGAAGGAGGCGGTAGAGCGCCTTCTCCAGGCGTGGCGGGGCGAGGTCCAGGCCCGCCAGATGTACACGCTGCTCGCGGCGCGCATGACCGACCCTCGGCGAGCCGACATCATCCGCGCCATCGCCGAAGCGGAGGGCCGGCACCGGCAGCGCATCGAGCAGCGGCTGCGCGAGCTCGGCGAGACGGTTCCCGACCCGAGCACGGTCAAGCTCTCGATCGTCCAGCGCCTGCAGGCCAGGCTCGCGCCCGTCGAGGCGGTTATCGGCCGCATGGAGGCGGCCGAGGAAGCGGAGATCACCGACCGCTACAGGCGCCCGACCGGCGATCCAGACACGGACGCGGTGCTGGCGGAGATCCGGGTCGAGGAGCAGAGCCACTCGCGCTCCCTCGAGTCGATGGAGGTCGCGCACCGCAACGGACCGGCGCCCTCGAGCGTCCAGAGCCGGTTGAACCGCATCCTGGGTCGCGAGTCGTGGCACCGCACGGGCGCAGGCTGGATCTCCGGCGCGATCTACGGCGCCAACGACGGCCTGGCCGCCGTCTTCGGCATCGTCGCGGGCGTATCCGGCGCGACCGGAGGCTCGAGCTTCGTGCTCACGGCAGGGCTCTTCGGCGCTATCGCGTCCGGCCTTTCGATGGCGACCGGCGCGTACCTCGCCGAGCGCTCTGAGAGCGAGGTAGCGGCCGCAAATGTCGCCCGCGAGCGGCAGGAGATCGTCGAGCACCCCGACGAGGAAAAGGAGGAGGTCTCGCTCTTCTACCAGCTCAAGGGCATCGACAAGGAGATGGCCGACCGCCTCGCCGAGCAGCTGTCCGGCAACCCGGAGGCGGTGCTGAAGGTGCACGGCCCGGAGGAGCTGGGCGGACTGGAGAGCGGCGGGCGGCCGGTGCAGTCCGCGATCGCGGCGGGCGTGAGCACCTTCATCGGGGCGATGATCCCGGTCTTTCCTTTCTTCTGGCTGCGGGGCACGCCCGGCGTGATCACCGCGGCCATCGTCTCGATCATCGCCCACTTCCTGGTGGGCGCCTCAAAAGCGCTCTTCACGCTGCGCACCTGGTGGTCGGCGGGCCTCGAGATGACGCTCGCCGGGGTCATTGTGGGCGGCATCACGTACGCGATCGGACTCTTCCTCAAGGTGGGCGGCTAGCTCCACGTAGGGGCTCGAGCTCGCGGCGGTCGCCCTCCGTCCGCACCTACAGCTCCGGCAGCTTCTCCACGCGCACGTCGCGCCCGAGCAGCATCGAGATCACGCGGGTGGACGTCGCGGGATCGCCGCTCGTCCAGAAGCGCTCTTCGCCGCGGCCGCCGTCGGCCCGCAGACCGCGCTCGTCGAGCACGTGGCCGAGCTGTCGGGCCACCGCGGCGCCCGTCTCGATCAGGGCCACGCGGTCGCCCGCGATCTCGCGCAGAAGGGGCTTCAGGAACACGTAGTGCGTCGAGCCGAGGACGATCGCGTCCGCGCCCTCCTTCAGCATCGGTTCGACGTACCCCTCGACCATGCGCCTCAGCTCTGGCCCGTCGAGGTCTGCCGCTTCGATGTGCTCGACCACGCCGGGCACTGGCTGGATCACGATCCTGACGCCGCCGCCGAACCTGTCCACCAGCGAGCGCAGCCTGTCCGACTCGCCGACGGCCGCCGGCACGATCGCACCGATCACGCCGGAGCGCGTCGCCGCCACGGCGGGCTTGATCCCGGGCTCGATGCCCACGACCGGAACGTCGAGGCTCGCCCGCAGCGCATCGGCGGAGCCGGCGGTGCCGGTGTTCGAGCCGATCACGATCGCCTTGACGCCCTGCCCGAGGAGAAAGCGCGAGATCTTCAAGCCGCGATCGCGGACGAACGACGGCGGCTTGTCCCCCCACGGCGCGTTGGCCGAGTCGGCGACATAGAGCACGGATTCGGCGGGGAGCGCGGCGTGGATCTCGCGGAGGACGGAGAGCCCGCCGACCCCGGAATCGAAGATGCCGACGGGGCCCTGGTTCACCGAGCTCAAAGGCTAGCGGTTACCGAGTTTTCCGGCCGCTCGCGCGTTTCCCCTGTATGGCACGGCCCTGGCTCTGGGGCGTGATCTTGGGGGTCTGCGTCGGCGCGGGCGTGGTCCTCGTCAGCTCGCTGCGCTACGGGTTCAGCCTGCCGCTGCTCCTGCTCGGCCTGGTCCTCGCGATCGTGTTCGGCGGTCTGGCTCTGATGGGCGCGTTCGTCAGCCGGGTCCGCGTCGAGTGAGCGGCGATGGGGCCGAGGATCGCATCGGCATCACCCCGAAGAGCTGGACCGCGCAGACCGGCGTAGCCGCCCACCACGGAGTGCTGCACCTCGGCAAGCGCTGGTACGTCGTCAGCGCCGAGCTCGACGAGCAGGGAGGCGCCGACGGCGTGCGCCTCGACGGTCCGTACCAGGACAAAGGCGCGGCGGAAGCGCGGGCGCGTCACCTCGCCGACTAGACTCGGCTCGTTCGTGCTCATGACTCGATGAGGATCGCTGCGCTCGCGGACGTGCACGGGAACCTGCCCGCGCTGGAGGCAGTGCTTCGCGAGGTCGAGCGCGAGCGGCCCGACGTGGTCGTCTTCTGTGGCGACGTCGCCTCGGGTCCGATGCCCGCGGAGACGATCGACCTCCTGCGCTCGCTCACGGACGCGCGATTCGTGCGGGGCAACGCCGACCGCGGGCTCATCGACGAGTTCGACGGCCGGGAGAAGGGACCCATGCCCGGGCCGCTCGCGGGCTGGGCGGCGAGCCAGCTCGACCGCGCTCAGCGAGATTTCCTCGCCTCCTTTGCGCCGACCGTTGCGGTCGAAGGCGTGGACGGCCTGGGCCGCGTGCTGTTCTGCCACGCGACGCCGCGCAACGACACGGACGTGTTCACTGTCGAGAGCCCCGACGAGCGCGTGAGGTTTCTCATGTCGGGCACGGACGCCGACGTCGTGGTGTGCGGGCACACGCATATGCAGTTCGACCGGCGACTCGGCGCCCTTCGCATCGTCAACCCCGGAAGTGTCGGCATGCCGTACGGCGAGCCGGGCGCTTACTGGGCGATGCTCGGGCCGGACGTCTCGCTGCGTCGCGTCGAGTACGACCGCCACGCCGCCGCGGCCCGGATGACTGCGAAAGGCGGCGAGGCGAAGCAGTTCGCGCGCGAAAACATGCTGACTGTGCCTTCGGTCGCGCAGGCGATGGACTTCATGCGCTCCGCCGAGGCGAAGCAGGTCGCGTCCGGCTAGCTCAGCGGTGGTACGCCGGCAGCGCGCCCGCCTGCACCGAATCGAGGTCCGTAACGATGTGGCGCTCGGTCATCTTCTTCACGTGCGCGGCCGGCAGCTCGACGCGCTCGCCGCCGCCTGCGCGTTTGACCACGAGGCCGTGGAAGATGTCGTCGCCCTCGTCGCCGAGGACCTCTTCCATGGTGCCGATCTCCGACCCGTCGGCGCCGACCACCGGCGTTTGGGGTCGCAACGCCGTCCACGCAATGGGTGTCTCGTCGTCGAACATGCCCTTCCCCAACTGTACGGGCGACGGAGGAAGATGGTGGGATGAGCAACAACCACAGCCCGCTTCAGGCCCTGTTCGTGCTCGCGCCTCGGCTGCGGCGAGCGTCGAACCGCGCGGTGAGCATCTACCTCCCCGCGCGCGCGGAGGGCTACGACGCGCGCTTCTACGACATCGAGTTCCGAGACCTCCTGCACCGCTACCGCGACCGCCTCACGGCGAAGGACGCGGAGCTGATGGAGTACGAGATGCGCCGGCTCAGGCATCACGTCGCGGGCGTGCGTCCCGCGGGCTGCCCGGCGATCGCGGGGTTCGCCGACGAGCCGCACGGCGTCCTCGAGCTGATCAAGCTGCGCGACGAGACCGACGAGCGGCTCGAGGTGGGGGAGCTTCTGCTCGCTCCGGTGCTGCGACAGCTGGAGCAGCACCCACCGTCGCTCATCGCCGTCGTCGACAAGGAGCATGCCCGGACATTCGGCGCCATCCTCGACGACATCGTCGTCCTGGAAAAGGTCGACGGGGCCGAGGTGCGCCACATCCGCGCCGGCGGCACTTCGGCCCCGAGCAATCAGCGCAAGGCGGACAACCGCGCCCGGGCGAACCTGGAGACGGCGGTCAAGACCGTCGAGCGCGAGCTCGCCGGCGGCATCTACGCCCAGTTGTACATCGCCGGACCCGCGGAGGCGCGTTCGACCTTCGAGAAGCTCCTGCCTGAGCGGCTGAAGAAGATGGTCGCCGGACATCTGAGCGCGAGCCTCGACTCCTCGGAGCTGAAGCGCGAGCTGCGCGAGAAGATGGCGGCGGCGGCCGCAAAGCGCTAGCGCGCGCGCAGGGCGAGCTGCGTCTGCGTGACCTTGGCGATGAGCTTGCCCGAGTCGTCGCGAACCTCGGTCTCGACGACGATGGTGGTGCCGCCTCGGTGCAGGGGCGTTGACGTTGCGGACAAGGCGCCGGCCCGCACGGCCCCGAGGAAGTTCGTCTTCGACTCGATCGTCGTCGTCCCCATGCTGCCTTCGGGAAGGTTGAGGAGTGCGCAAGCACCCCCGGCGGAATCGGCGAGCGCCATGATCACGCCGCCGTGGAGGATGCCGTTAACCGTGCACAGGCCGGGCGCCCAGTCCATGGAGAGCACGACCTTCTGCGCCGTGTAGACGTCGGTCCGGATCCCGAAGGTCGTCGCCAGCGGCATGATCTCTTCGATGCCCACGGCCTGATTGTCGCCCCGGGCGCGCTCAGCGCCCGGCGGTCTCACCCTCGAGCTGTTGCCTGACCTCGAGGATGAACGCCGCGATCGCGGCGTCGTCGAGGTCTGGGCGCGCCGCCCTCAGCCGCTGGGCCGCAACGCCGGCCAGGTAGCTCGTCAGCGGGGCGAACCGCCGCTCCTGCGTGTGCGCCGCCACGCGGGCGAGCTCGAGCAGCTCGAGGGCGACCCGGGAGTCGAGCGTCGGGGTCTCGATGTCGATCCCGCGGCGTTTCGCGGCGTCGACCCAGCGCCGGCCGAGGTCGTCGAAGAACTGGTTCATGCGGCCAGCTATAGCACGCCGCGGCGCGCGCTAGGCGCTGAGCAGCCGCGGCTCCTCGCCCGGCCGGCCGTCCAACCGGTCGGCGAGGGCACGCAGGCGCCCCGCGACCCATACGCGCGGCAAGGCCGCGGCAGCCGCCGGCGGCGCCAGGCGCGCACGTCGCTTCGCCGCCTCCTCAACCGCCCGCTGGCGCTCCAGGAAAAGCTTCTCCGCGGTGTAGAGGTCCATGCCGGCATTATAGGCCAGTCCCTGTCGAAATAGCTAGAGCACTTGGTAGGGTGTGTGCTAATATAGGTAGCGACCTATGCCGACGCTTACCGAGCAAGCGGTCGCGACGATCAAAGTGGCGGCTTCGGCGCCCATCGAGCTCATGTGGCTCCTGCACTTTCTCGAGTCGAGGCACGAGCACGAAGGCGTTTTCGCCAACCTCGAGCCCCTGCGCCGCAAGTACGGCTCGCAGCTCGCGACGCTGTGGCCGGACCTGCGCGAGCAGTACACGGGGGATGTGAGCATCCTGGCCGAGCGAAGCGGGACGCTCCTCGACCTCGACATGTCGCGCTTCTTTCCGCGCGCGGAGAAAGCTGCCTCCGCGGGCGTCGCCCTGCCTTCTCTCCGCTCCGAGCTTGCCGCCGACGTCGACACCATGCGCGCTCGGCTCGAGCGGCTGCGCGTCGACGCCCCGCTCCGCCATCGCTACTTCCGCCTCCTCGAAGCGATCTGGAGCGAGGTGGACGGCGAGTGGCGCTCCGAGGGGCGGCCCGCGGTGCTGGCCGAAGCCGAGCGCTGGGTTCGCGCGCTCGACCAGGGCCAGACGTATAAGGACGTGCTTGGCCTGCCACGCCTGTGGCCCGGGAGACCCGAGCTCGACGAGCTCGCCGACGCGGCCGCGGCGGAGGGCAGGTTGACGCTGAACCCGTGCTGGTTCGGCGGCAAGGTGCACATCGAGGAGCTCGACGGCGCGGTGCACGTGGGTCGCGGCATCCGAAGCTTCGAGCCGTCGGACCGCAAGCTGGTGACGGAGGTCGCGACCGGGATGAAGGCGCTGGCCGACGCGACCAGGCTGACCATCCTCGTGCGCCTCGGCCGGCGTCCGGCGACCGTCACGGAGCTCGCCCGGCAGATGCATCTCTCCCAGCCCACGGTCAGCGCGCACGTCCAGGTGCTGCGCGAGGCGGGATTGCTCGACGAGCGCCCCGTCGGTCGCAGCGCGGAGCTGAGCGCGAGCGAAGACGGTCTCCGCCGGCTGCTGTCGCGGACAGAGGATTCGATCCTCCGCGCATTCAGGCCCTAGCCTCAGAAACGTGAGCCCCGACTCCGCGATCGAGGTGCGCGCGCTGCGCAAGACGTACGTGACGAAGAACGGCGTCCTCCGCCGCACCAAGACCGAACGCTCGGCGCTGCGCGGCGTCGACCTGTTGATCGCGAGGGGCGAGCTGTTTGGACTGCTCGGCCCGAACGGCGCAGGCAAGACGACGATGGTCAAGGTCCTCACCACGCTCCTGCTGCCGACGTCCGGGACGGCGAGCGTCCTCGGCCTCGACATCGTCAAGGAAGAGTGGGCAGTCCGCCGGCGCATCGGTTTTGTCTTCGGCGGCGAGCGCGGGCTGTACTGGCGCCTGTCCGGCCTCGACAACCTGCGCTACTTCGCCGACCTCTACCGCGTCCCGCCCGATGTGTCGCGCAAGCGCATTCCCGAGCTGCTCGAGAGGCTCGGTCTTGCGGGCCGAGAGCGAGACCGGGTCGAGCTTTACTCGCGCGGCATGAAGCAGCGGCTGCACCTTGCGCGAGGCCTCTTGAACGACCCCGAGGTGCTGTTCCTCGACGAGCCGACCATCGGACTCGACCCTGTCGGGGCGCGCGACCTGCGGCTCATCGTGCGCGAGCTTGCGGACGCGGGGAAGACGATCTTTCTGACCACGCACTACATGTTCGAGGCCGATGCGATCTGCGACCGCATCGCGGTCATCAAGGCGGGGGAGATCGTGGCCGAGGGCACACCGAGCAGCATCAAGACCTCGGTCGCCGGGCAAGGGGTCGTCGAGTTCGAGGTCGTCGGCCTGCCGCGCGAGCGGCTCGCGGGCCTGCGCGGCCTTCCCGGCGTCACCTCCGTCGCCGTCGTCGAGCACGAGCTCGCGCAGCGCGTCACGGTGCACTGCGCGCGGCCGGCCGACGTCATGACGCAGCTCGGTCTCGTTCTCGACGGTGTCAAGCTGGAGAAGGTGGGCTCGCGCGAGCCGACCCTCGAGGATGCCTACGTGCAGCTCATCGGCGACGCATCTTCGTGAGAGCGCTCGCGCGCGCCGCCTTCAGCGCCTTCTACGTCAGCGTGCGATTACGCGTCATCAGCCCGTGGGCGTACCTCAACTGGCTCGTGTTCCCGCTGATCTTCGCGGCCGTCGGCCTGTACGTCCTCAGCACTCCTGGCGGACCCGCGTCGCGAGTGGTCTACGGAGTGTTCGGCGGCGGATTGATCGGCTACTGGTCGGTCGCGTACCTCGACGGCGGCAACAGCATCCAGGACGAGCGGTGGAACGGCACGCTCGAACAGCTCTTCGGCACGCCGACGCCGCTGTGGGTCATCGTCGCCGGCAAGGTCTGTGGCGCGATCCTCTTCGGGCTGCTGGCCTTCATTCCGACGGCGGCATTCGCGTACTTCGGTTTCCACGCAGTCCTACCGCGGCTCGACCCTGGGCCGTTCGTCGTCTCGCTCGGGGTCCTGACGCTGACGTTCTTCGTGATCGGGCTTGCGCTGACCCCGCTGTTCGCGCTGTCGCGCTGGGCGTTCAGCATGCTCAACGGCTTCGAGATCGCCGTCTACGTGTTTTGCGGCTTCATGTTCCCGATCGCGTTCCTTGCCCCCTGGGCGCAGGCCGTCGGCGGGGTGCTCGCCCCGACCTGGGCGGTGCGGGCGCTGTATGCGTCCACGCTCACCGAGGGACCTCGCGACTACGTGACCTGGTGGCTCGTCGCGCTCGCGCTGAGCGCCGCCTATCTCGTGGTCGGATATGCGCTCTACGCGCTGGTCGAGCGGCGGGCGCGGGTATCCGGCGAGCTGGCGCTGACATGAATCGACTGGCCGCCGAGGCCGCCGTGTTCGCGCGCTCGACGTACCTGCAGTACATCGCGCTGTTCCAGTGGGCGGACCCACGCGGCTACATCGCGTACAAGGTCCTGCTGCCGGTCGGCCAGATCCTGTTCTTCGTCGAGCTCGGCGTTTACGCGACCGGCCGGCAGAATGCCGTCTACTTCGCGCTCGGCAACGCGATGCAGATCGCGGCGAACGCGACCATCTTCGGCGTGATCGCGACCGTCGCCAACGAGCGCCAGTACGGCACGCTGCCGATCCTCCTGGGGTCGCCGGCCAACCGCCTCGTCACGTTCCTCAGCCGCGCTGTGGTCAACGTGATCGACGGCGTGGTCAGCATCGCCATCGGGCTCGTCATCGCGGTCCTGCTGTTCGGCATCGACCTTCACCACGCGAACGTGGCATTGCTGGCGCTGTGCGTGGTCGTGATCTCGCTGTCCACCGCCGGTCTCGGCCTGATGTTCGGCAGCATCGGCCTCGTCATGCGCGACGCGATCATCATCGCGAACATCGTCTACTACGCGCTCCTGATCGTCTGCGGTGTCAACTTCCCCGTCAGCCGGCTGCCCGCGGTGTTGCAGGTGGTCGCTTACAGCCTGCCTCTCACGCGCGGCGTCCAGGCGGCACGCGAGGCGGCGGTCGGTTCGTCGCTGCCAGGCGTCGCGTGGCTGCTGGCCGGTGAGATTGCGGTCGGGCTGGCGTGGGCCCTTGCCGGCTTTTTCCTGTTCCGCGCCCTCGAGGCGTGGGCGCGGCGCGGCGGCATGCAGGAGGCGTACTGAGGCCCATGGGCTTCATCACGCGGCCCGAGCTCAGAGGGACCTTCGGCGCCGTGAGCTCCACCCACTGGCTCGCCACGCAGACCGCGATGACAGTCCTCGACCGCGGCGGCAACGCGTTCGATGCGGCGGCCGCGGGTGGTTTCGTCCTGCAGGTCGTGGAGCCGCACCTCAACGGCCCGGGTGTCGAGGTGCCCATCGTGCTGTGGGACGCGACGAGACAGGAGCTGCTGGTCGTCTGCGGCCAAGGTCCGGCGCCGCGGGCGGCGACGATCGCCGCGGCCCGCGACCTGGGGCTC
>CBJLKR010000015.1:0-18740 GCA_966423695.1 uncultured bacterium
GGAGGAGCTTCGGCTGCTGCTTGGGCGAGCCGACGAGCTTCTCGAAAGCGTGCTCGAACGCGGCCTCGACGCGCTCCTGGCGGTCCGTCACGTCGGGCGCCCATGCCTCGTCGTCGGACAGGCGCATGCTCTCGTTGAGGACGACCTCGAAGTCGAGCCAGTCGTCGCCGAACTCGGGCACGAACACCGCCTCGACGAGGTCGGCCAGGCGGTGCTCCTCCAGCAGCGCCGGCGTCACCTTGCCGCGCGCGTCCGGCCAGCCCTTCCAGCCCATGACGTTGTGGATCCAGTAGTCGAAAACCGTGACGGCGTACTGCAGCGCCGCGGGGGAGCTCCAGATGCCGGTGGGCCAGGTCTTCTTGCCTGTCCTCACCTTGTTGTAGAGAGAGATGACCTGCTCTTCGTCGAGGTATTCAGTTTCCATCTGAGTTGCCCCCCACTATAGGAATATCGGTCTGGGGACCCTGGGTATAGTCCTGTAGGCATGCCCCAGAACAAGCCCTTCACCCCCGACCAGGTCGCGCGCTACGCGCGTCACCTGATCCTGCCCGAGGTCGGCGGCGCAGGCCAGCGCAAGCTGCTGAACTCGAGCGTGCTGCTGCTGGGCGCGGGTGGGCTCGGCTCGCCGGCCGCCATGTACCTGGCTGCCGCGGGCGTGGGCCGGATCGGGATCGTCGATTTCGACGTCGTGGACTCGTCCAACCTCCAGCGCCAGCTGCTGCACGGACACGACGACATCGGCCGGCCCAAGGTCGAGTCCGCCGCCGAGACGCTGCGCAGCCTGAACCCCGACGTCGAGGTGGACGCCATCCAGGAGCACCTCAACTCCGAGACCGCGATGGACATCTTCCGGCCGTACGACGTCGTCGTCGACGGCACCGACAACTTCCCGACGCGTTACCTGGCCAACGACGCGGCGCACTTCCTCGCCAAGCCCCTCGTGCACGGCAGCATCTTCCGGTTCGAGGGCCGGCTGGCGATGTTCGACTCGGCGAAGGGCACCGGCTGCTACCGCTGCCTGTTCCCGGAGCCGCCGCCCCCCGGCAGCGTGCAGAGCTGCGCCGAGGCCGGCGTCTTCGGCGTCCTGCCCGGGATCATCGGCAGCATGATGGCGTTCGAGACGATCAAGTACCTGCTCGACATCGGCCGGCCGATGATCGGCCGCTACCTGCTGTTCGAGGGCGAGGACATGACGTTCCGAGAGCTGAAGCTCCGCCGCAACAAGGCGTGCCCGCTGTGCGGCGACAGCCCCAGCGTGCACGGGCTCATCGACTACGAGGCCTGGTGCGGCACTCCCGCAATGGAGCCCTCCGAGGCGGCGCAGGCCAGCTAATCTCAGCTGGATCGATGATCCAGCTCGATTCGTTCAACGCCGCGCGGCTGTCCGACGCGCGCCGCATCGTGCGCGAGCTCGGCTCGGTGCTCGTGGCCTACTCGGGCGGAGTCGACTCCACGCTGCTCCTCCGCCTTGCCATGGACGAGCTCGGCGACGGGGCGGCGGGCGTGCTCGCCAGCTCGCCCGCCTATCCCGAGTCGGAGCAACGGGCCGCCCGCGAGCTCGCTGCGTCCATGGGCGCACGGCTGGTCGAGGTCGCGACGAGTGAGGTCGAGCTCGATGCTTACGCCCGCAACAACCCTGACCGCTGCTTCCACTGCAAGGAGGAGCTGTTCGACACGCTCGAGCCGCTGCGGATCGATCTCGGGCTGGCGCATCTCGCCTACGGCGCCACCGCCGACGACCAGGGCGACCACCGGCCCGGTCACGCCTCCGCCGTCCGGCGCGGCGTCCGTTTCCCGCTGCTCGAGGCCGGCCTGACCAAGCCGGAGGTGCGCGCCGCCGCGCGGGCGCTGGGGCTGCCGAACTGGAACAAGCCCTCGTTTGCCTGCCTGTCGTCGCGCATCCCTCACGGCACTTCCGTCACCGTCGAGGCGCTGCGCCGGATCGAGCACGCCGAGGACGCCCTCAAGGCGCTGGGTTTCCGGCAGGTGCGCGTCCGCCACCACGGCGATGTCGCGCGTATCGAGGTCGAGCCGGACGACATCGCGCGGCTGGTCGCCGAGCGCGACCGTGTCACGGCCGCCGTGCGCGACGCCGGCTACAAGTTCATCGCGGTGGACCTCGAGGGCTACTCGACCGGTCACCTCAACCGAACCTGGCAAGCCGGGTAGTCCTCAGCCTCGACGAGGGCACCACCGGCGCGACGGCGATCGCGGTCGGTGAGGACGGCGACGTCCGGGGCAAGGGCTACGCGGAGATCACGCAGCGTTATCCGAGGCCGGGCTGGGTCGAGCACGACCCGAAGGAGATGTGGGCGGCGGTGCAGAGCAGCGCCGGCGAGGCACTGCGCGCCGCGGGCGTCACGGAGCGCGACGTGGCCGCGATCGGGATCACCAACCAGCGCGAGACGCTCGTGCTGTGGGACCGCACGACGCTCGAGCCGATCGCGCCCGCGATCGTCTGGCAGGACCGCCGGACCGCGGACGAGTGCACGCGCCTGCGCGCTGCCGGACACGAGGATCGGGTCAGGGAGATCACGGGCCTCGTGCTCGACCCCTACTTCACGGCGACGAAGTACGCCTGGGCGTTGAAGAACATCGACGGCGCCAGGGACGCGGCGGCCGGGACCGTCGATTCGTGGCTCATCGCGAAGCTGTCGGCGGGAAAGGCGCACGCGACCGACGCCTCCAACGCGTCGCGGACGCTGCTGTTCGACATCGGCCGCGGCCGGTGGAGCGAGGAGATGGCCGACCTGTTCGGCGTCTCGCTCGCGAACCTCCCCACGGTCGTCGACTCGATCGGCCCGATCGCGGCCAAGGTCTGCGGCGTGGCCGGAGACCAGCAGGCGGCGCTTTTCGGACAGGCCTGCACGGTCGAAGGCATGGCGAAGAACACCTACGGCACGGGCTCGTTCGTGCTCGTCCAGACCGCCGGCAAGCGCGTGGCTTCGCGTTCGGGAATGCTGACGACCGTGGCGTGGCGGCGAGGCGGAACCCTCAGCTACGCGCTCGAGGGCGCCATCTTCGTCACGGGCGCGGCGCTGCAGTGGCTGCGCGACGGCCTCGGCATCCTCGCCAGCGCCGCCGAGGCCGGCCCGCTCGCCGAGTCGGTCCCCGATACGGGTGGCGTGTACCTGGTGCCGGCCTTCGTCGGCCTCGGCGCCCCGCACTGGGACCCGTACGCACGCGGCACGCTCGTCGGCCTGACGCGCGGGACGACGCGCGCTCACGTCGTGCGAGCGGCCGTGGAGGCGATGGCCTACCAGACGTGCGACGTCGTGGAGGCGATGGAGGCGGACACAGGCACGAAGCTCAAGGAGCTTCGCGTCGACGGCGGGGCCGCCGTCATGGACGTGCTGTGCCAGCTGCAGGCCGACCTGCTGGGCATACCTGTGCGCCGCCCCAGGCAGACCGAGACGACGGCGCTTGGAGCCGCCTTCCTGGCCGGCCTCGGCGCCGGGGTTTGGAGCGACAGCGACCTTGCGGGGCTGTGGAAGCTCGATCGCGAGTTCGAGCCCCGCGTCTCCCGCGACGAGGCCCACGCGATGCAGTCGCGGTGGCGTCGCGCCGTCGAGCGAAGCCGCTCCTGGGAGATTCCTGAATAACCGCTACCCGATAATCAGAGGTCCCTTGAGCACCGCCGAACCGACCCGCCCGAGCCGCCACCAGAACCTCTACGCGCACCACCTCTGGATGCAGCAGCGCTTCTACGCCGGATTGCTCCTCGCCATCGGGCTCGTCAGCATCGGTCTCGCGGTCTACCAGCGACAGATCCTCAACGCGAACACGGTCGCTTTCGTCGTCTACCTGCCGCTGGGCCTCATCATGGCCGGCGGCTTCCTGTTCTACCGCTGGCGGAGCAAGGTCGAGGTCCTCGACGAGGGCGTCAAGGTGTCCAACTCCTTGCGGAGCGTGATCATCGACTACGACTCCATCCGCTGGGTGAAGGCCCTCCCGCTGAAGCAGCATTTCGAGAACGGCCGCCGCGTCGTCCCGTTCATGAAGCGCCAGATCGACAAGCCCGCGGTCTTCATGAAGCTGCGCGGCGACGAGTCGGAGCTGAAGGCGATCAAGAGCAAGCTCGGGATCTTCAAGTCGGGGCTGATGGACGAGGACGTGCTCGCGATCCCCGTCCCCGACGCGGACGTGGTCGTGTGGGAGATCAGCGCGCACCTGCCCGATCGCATCGGCCAGAACCAGGGCGGAAAAAAGCGACGCAAGCGACGCCGCTGACCGGCGCCGGCAGGCCGGACGAGCCCAACTACTTCGACCGGGTCGACCTCGCCGTCGTGCTCGCGCTGGCCGCGGTCGCCTTCATCCTGAGGTTCTTCAGCCCGATCCTCCCCGACTTCTTCCTTCACCCGTTGCACGGCCCCCTCGTGACCGACTGCGTCTCGAGCACGCCGGTCGATCCGCAGGGACATCCCGGCACCATCTGCGGCCTCGCCTATCCGTTCAATCGCGGCTATCCGGACGCCAACGGGCAGCTGTCACCGCCCAACGGCCAGGTCTTCGACGAGGTCTACTTCCCGGTCGACGCCTACGACGACATCAAGGGCATCGAGCTCTGCCGGCCGGCGACGACCGGCTGCCGGTTCAACTACTTCGACCCCGAGCCGCCGCTGGCCAAGGAGTTCATCGGCGTCGGCGAGATCGGCTACGGCTGGTTCCGGGCGACGTTCGCCGGTGGCAGGGGCGACTACGTCGACCTAGGCTTCAACACCTTCGGATGGCGGATCGCCGCCTGCATCTTCGGGACCCTGTGCGTGCCGATGATGTATCTCCTCGCGAGGCGCATGTGGCCGAGGCGGCTCTTCGCGATCGCGGCCGCGACGCTGGTGTGCTTCGACGGGATGTTCTTCATGCAATCGCGCATCGGGATGATCGACATCTTTCCGATCTTCTTCATCCTGCTGGCGTATTTCCTCTTCTTCGTCCACATCCAGAGCCGGACGTTCAACTCGTCGATGCTCTCGCTCGTCGCGCTGGGCGTCGTCCTGGGCGTGGGTATCGCCTCGAAGTGGATCGTGCTCGCGGCGATGGCGTCGATCGTGTTCTTCCTGGTCCTGCGCATCGTCCTGCGCAGCCTCAACTTCGAGTTCGGCCCCGCGGGCTGGCCGTTCCTGTCCTGGCGGAGGGGAGGCTGGAACATGGCCAACGTCTACTGGCCGACCTACCTCGCGGTGGCCTTGATCGCGCTGGTCGTGATCCCGCTCGGCATTTACGTCGTGTCCTGGTATCCCTTCTTCGCGCGCGGCCAGTTCCACAACCTGAACGACCTCATCAACTACCAGCTCGAGTCGTACCGCTACCACGCGACCCTCACAGCCACGCATCCCTACGGATCGCCGCCGTGGTCGTGGCCGTTCCTCGCCCGGCCGGTGCTCTACTACGCCGAGTACACGGGCCTGGGGACGGATCAGTTCACCGGCCAGCCGCTGATCGCGCGGATGTCGAACCTCGGCAATCCCTGGGTCTGGTGGACGAGCCTGCCCTGCGTCGCGGCCCTGCCGTACTTCGTGATCCGGCACCGCAGCTTCCTGGCGGCGGTGATCCTCGTCGGGTTCGTCAGCCAGTACGCCGCGTGGTTCCCGATCACGCGCGTGCTGTTCATGTACCACATGTTCGGCGGCCTCATCTTCATGGTCCTGGCGCTCGCGTTCACGCTCACGCATCTCGCCGACAAGCTGCCCCGGCCCGGCCGTGAGCTCCTGGTCGCCGCCCACCTCGGCGTCGCGGTGCTTTTCTTTGGCTACTTCTACCCGACGTGGACCGCCGTGCCGATCTCGATCTCGGCCTACTACGAGGGTAACGGCACGCCGCCGTGGGGGCCGAAGCTGTGGCTGGTGAACTGCAACTCGAAGCTGCCGCCGTCGCAGCCGCAGCTGTTCTGTTGGAACTAGCGCCGGTCGCCTACCTGCTCGCGGCCGCCGCCGCGGGCTTCGGCATCACCTACCTGTCCGGGATCGCGTTCACGCTCGAGGAACGCGCCGTCTACGGGGTCGTGCTGGGCACGGCGGCGGTCTCGGCCGCGGCCTTCGTGCCGGCGTTCTTCGCCCGTGAGGTGACTCCATTCACCGCGCTGGCCGGCCTGGCGGCCGCGCTTGCGCTGGGGGCGATCGGCGCTGCCGGGGGACGGGCGACCGTGAGCGCCGATTGGGCCGACGCGCGGACGCGGTGGACGGCGCCGTGGGGCGCGGCGGCGCATCCTTGGCCGCTGCTCGCCGTCACCGCCGTGTGCGGCGCGTGGACGGTGCACTTCCTGCACCAGGCGTACGTCTACACGCCGGACGGCCTGTACGCCGGCTACGTGAACATCTGGGGAGACTGGGCGGCGCACCTGAGCTTCACCGCCTCTTTCGTTTACGGGCACAACTTTCCGCCCGAGTTCCCGATCGACCCGGGCCATCACCTCGGCTACCCCTTCATGATCGACTTCCTCGCGGCCAACCTCGTCGCGCTGGGCCTGTCGTTGACCGAGGCGCTGACGGCGACGACGGCCGCGCTGGGTCTCGCCTTCCCCGCGGTGCTCTACCTCGTCGCCATGCGCTTTCTCGGCGGTCGCGCCGGAGCGGTGATCGCGGTCTTCACCTTCCTGCTGAGCGGCGGGCTCGGGTTCGTCTACCTCGCGGCCGACGTGCAGAGGTACGGAGGCGCGGCGCTCCAGCACCTGGTCCGCGAGTACACGCTGAACCGTGACGTCAACCTGCAGTGGCTCAACCCGGTGCTCGCCTACCTGGTGCCGCAGCGCTCGACGCTGTTCGGCTTCAGCCTCGCGCTCATCGTCCTCGCGACGCTCTGGGTCGCGGTGCGCGAGAACCTGGGATGGCGGACCTTCCTCTTTGCCGGCGTCGTTGCCGGACCGCTGCCGGTGTTCCACGTCCACGCGTGGGGCACGGTCGTCGCCCTGCCGTTCTTCTGGGCTGTGTTCAATCGCCGGCGCGAGTGGTACGCGTTCTTCGTCCCCGCGCTGCTGCTCGCCCTCCCGATCCTGGCGTGGATGTGGCCGCCGGACAACACGAGCATCTGCGGCGACCTGCCGGTGATCGCCGGGTACTGCGTCCAGCCGGGATGGCTGTCGTTCAGCGACTGGGCGTCGCGCAGCCCGCTTCTCATCGTCCCGGCTTTCATCTGGTTCTGGCTGTGGAACACATCGCTGCTCGTGCCCGCCATGGTCGCGGCGCACCTCCTGCGCCGCCGGTTCCCGACCGCGTTCCCGACGTGGTTCGGGCCGATGTGGCTGTGGTTCGTGGTGCCGAACCTCATCGTGCTCCAGCCGTGGGTGTGGGACAACACGAAGTTCTTCGTCTTCTGGGCCCTGCTCGGCAGCATCCTCGTGGGCGGCGTGGTCGCCGCGATGCTGCGGCGCGGCCCCGTGACGGCGGTCCCGGCGGTGATCGTGATGGTGCTGCTCGGACTCTCGGGTTTTCTGGACCTGACTCGCGCCTCCGACTTCACGGTCAGCAACGTGCAGTTCACGGATGCGGGCGGGCTCAAGGTGGCCGAGTGGGTGCGCACGCACACCCCGCCGAGCGCCGTCTTCGCCGTCGCCGCCGAGCACAACAGCCCCATCCCGACGCTGGCGGGGCGGCGTGAGCTGGTCGGCTACCCGGGATGGCTGTGGACGTATGGCCTGGCCGACTACGTGCAGAAGGCCGACGACGATCGCCGGATCCTGCAGGGCGATCCCTCCGCGCTCGAGCTGGCCCGCAAGTACGGCATCGACTACGTGATGATCGGGCCGCAGGAGGTGCCGCAGGGGGGCAGCCGGGCGTACTGGGAGCAGCACGGCACCGTGGTCTACGACGACGGTGAGTACGCGGTCTATCGTGTCCGCGGTGGCTGACCCGCTGCTCGACCACGACCGGCTCCTCGACGCGCTTCGCCTCGTCGAGCGAGAGGCGGAGGCGTACCTGGCGGCCGTCGACGAAGCACCGGTGCGCCCGCGTGGAGAGCCATCGCTCGACGGCGGACTTCCGTCCACCGGGGTCGGATCGGTCGCCGCGCTGGAGGAGCTCGCGCGATCTGCGGACGAGGGAGCGACGCGCTCGACGGGACCTCGTTTCTTCCATTTCGTCATGGGTGGCGTGACGCCGGCGGCGCTGGGCGCGGACTGGTTGACGTCGACTCTCAACCAGGCGGCGTACAACTGGGTGAGCTCGCCATTTGCTTCGCGCATCGAGCAGGTCGCCCTGGGCTGGCTGAAAGAGCTGTTCGGCGTCCCGGCCGGCTGGAGCGCGGTGATGACGTCGGCGGCGACGACCGCCAACCTCGTCGGCCTCGCTTCGGCACGGCGCTGGTGGGGCCTGAGGCACGGCGTCGACGTGGACGAGCAGGGTTTCGAGGGCCTGCCCGGCGTGCCGGTGTTGGCGACGCCCTTTCTGCACGCGAGCGCGGTCAAGGCGCTGGGCATGCTCGGACTGGGCCGGGCGCGGCCGCAGGTCCTGCCCGCCGACCGGCTGGAGGCGGCCTTGCGGGCGTTGGAGGGGAAGCCGGCGATCGTGATCGCGACCGCCGGAGACGTCAACACCGGCCAGTTCGACCCCATCCGGGCGATGGCGGAGCTGACGCGGCGGCACGGCGCGTGGCTGCACGTCGACGGGGCTTTCGGCCTGTACGCCGCGGTCTCGCCCCGCACGCGCCACCTCACAGACGGTGTCGAGCTCGCCGACTCCATCGCGGTCGACGGCCACAAGTGGCTGAACGCTCCGTACGACACCGGCTTTGCCTTCGTGCGCGATGCCGCGATCCATGGCGGCGCCTTCTCCGCCAGCGCGGCGTACCTCGGCACCGAGGCGCTGGACCGCCCGGTGTTCGGGAACCTCGCGCCGGAGATGTCGCGGCGCGCGCGCGCCATCCCGGTCTGGGCAACGCTGCGCGCCTACGGTCGCGACGGGTACCGCGCCATGATCGAGCGGCACGTTGACCTCGCGCAGCGGGTCGCGGGCCAGGTCGACGGCGCGCCCGACCTGGAGCGGCTCGCCGACGCGCCGCTGAACATCGTGTGCTTTCGATTCCATCCACCAGGCGTCGCCGAGTCGGAGCTCGACGCTCTCAACCGGCGGATTGGAGGGATGGTGCTGGAGGACGGACGCGTCTACTTCGGCACGACGGAGTACATGGGCAAGGTGTGCTTCCGGCCGGCGATCGTGAACTGGCGCACCACCGAGCGCGACGTGGACATGATCGTCGAGGTGGTCCGCGAGCTCGGTTCGCGCCTGACGGCTAGGGCGCCGGGATGCTGACCTGGGGTCTGTCCGTTCCGGGGGCGGGGGGCGGCGACGCCTGCCTGTTCGCCTCGAGCACCTCTTCGAGGCGGCGGGCCAGGCGCTTCATCTCGCGGTCGCCACGGTCGAGACGGTTGACGATCTGGAGCAGGACCTCGTCCTGGTGCATCAGGTGGTTCATCAGGGCCTTCAGCTCTTCCTCTGCCTTGACGTTGAGCTCGTAGTCGTGCTGCGCGCGTAAGCGCTCGCGGTCGGCCTGGCGGTTCATCGCCATGAGGACGATCGAGACCCACAGCGCCGCCTCGAGGCTCAGGACGAAATTGAGGAACAGGAACGGGTAGCGGTCCCATGGGTGGATCAGGTTGAGGGCGTTCAGCAGGACCCACAGGAGGATGATCCCGAGCTGGACGAGGACGAAGATCCAGCTCCCGACCAGGCGGGAGAAATCACCCGCGACGCGCTCGGCAAAGGTCTGGCGGCGGTCGACCTCGCGGTTCAGGTCGCGCACCGGTGGGTGATCGTGCTGGTGCTTGATCAGGTCCCGGGCGATGTCTTCGATTTCTCGAGCGATCGACATTTTCTGGTGCTTTTCCTTCGGGGGGTTGCTGCGATGAGTTCGGGGCTAGATCAACAGCATGGCGGAAATGCCCGCGATTCGGCTACGGAAAGTAAGGAAAGGGCCCCACCCGAGCCGCTAGGGCCGGTGCTCACCCCGCCAGCGTTCGATCCACTCGGCGTGCTGGTTCTCGTGGTCGCTGCGCACGCCGGCCGCGCCGTAGCGAGAGGTTTCGAGCGCTGCGGGCGTGGCCGCGGTGATGGCGTCGAGGAGCTTCCGCCGCGACGTCTCGAGCTCCCATCTCGCCTGGGCGGCCGACACATTGCGCCGCAGCTCGTAGCCGGTCGCGTTGAATTCGTCGTCCTGCGCCTCGGTCATCTTCCACGCCGACGCGTGCCCCGCGGAGATGCGCTCGACCTCCGCGGCGCGGAGCTCGTCCCACAGCGCGAGGTGGGCGAGGTGGTCTTTGACCGCCCATCCGTCGAGGGACGGCTCGGACATCTGCTCGTCGGTCAGGCCCTCGATGGCCTTGAGCATCCGCGCGCGGGATTCTCGGTAGTGCCGGAGCAGGTCTTCGCGGTTCTCGGCCATGCGAGCTCAATCATGGCACCCGACTATCGCGACGGGCCGATCAGCGATAGTCGTGGGACCGCTGGGCGGGTCGAGGAACGCCTTGCAGCGCCTCGATGTGGCTGGCGAGGATCGAATGCACGCCGTCCTGGCGCTGCATGACGCCGTCGATGACCAGGATCGGCTGGCGGTTGGCGACCTGGCGGTAACGCTCGTAGACCTCGGGCTTGATGGTCACGTTGACCTGCCCGAACTCGTCCTCGAGCGTGAAGAAACGGATGCGATTGGCCGTCGCCGGCGCCTGGCGCGTGATGACCAGGCCGGCGACTCTCACGCGCGTGTTGTTGGCGACCTTCGCGACCTTGTTCGTCTCCATCGCGCCGAGGGTGCGGAGGCGGTCCCGGCAGAAATGGATGAGGTGGTGGCCGGTGGAGAGGTCGGAGATCCGGTACTCGAGCTGGTTGGCGTCGAAGGCGTCGATGGGCGGCAGCGCAGGGGCAGTGCCGTTCAGGCGCAGCTCGGACTGGCGGTCGATGCCCTTGCGGAGGCCGGCGCCGTGCCATCGTTCCTGCCAGCCCCAGAGCAGCTCACGTCGCGTCCGGCCGAGCCCGTCGAACGCGCCGACCATGACGAGATTGCGGACGGCGCGGGGGCCGATGGGGCCGCCGCGCAGGCGGGCGAGGAAGTCGTCGAAGGACATGTAGGCGCCGCCGCGCCCGCGCTCGGCGACGATGGCGGTGCGTCCGTCCTCGCCGAGGTCGCGGACGTAGTTGAAGCCGATCCGCATGGCGGGTGGGGATCCCTCCGGAAGGCAGCGCACGTCCGAGCGGTTGACGTCGACGGGGAGGGCCGTGAGACCGTGGCGCTTCAGGTCCTCGACCAGCACGCTTGGGTGGTAGAACCCCATCGGCTGGTTGTTCAGCAGCCCGCACGCGAACTCCACCGGGTGGTGCAGCTTCATCCACGCGGTCTCGTAGGAGGTGCGCGCGAACGCCGCGGCGTGGGAGCGGCAGAACCCATAGACCGCGAAACCCTGAACCGCCGCGAACAGGTCGTCCGCGACCGAACGCGGCACGCCGTTGCCGAGGCATCCGGAGATGAACTCGTCCTCCAGCGACGACATCTCGACGCGGTTCAGGTGGCGCGTCATCGCGCGCCTGAAACCATCCGCGCGACCCGGCTTCATGCCGGCCACGTGCATCGCGATCTCGATGATCTGTTCCTGGTAGAGGATCACCCCGAGCGTGTCGCGCAGGATTGGCTCGAGCAGAGGATGCGCGTACGTGACCTGCTCGCGGCCCTGCTTGCGGCGGATGTACGGGTGGACGGCGTTGCCCTGGATGGGACCCGGCCGGATGATCGCCACCTCGACGACCAGGTCGTTGAAGGTCTTGGGTCGCGTCCGGGGAAGGGTCTGCATCTGCGCCCGGGATTCGATCTGGAACACGCCGATCGTGTCCGCCTCGCCGCACATCCGGTAGACCGCGGGGTCGTCGAGCGTCAAGGCGTCGAGGTCCGGCCGAGCACCCGTCTTGGCGGCGATCAGCTCGAGCGCCTCCGCGACCACCGACAGCGTTCGAAGCCCGAGCATGTCCATCTTGATCAGGCCGAGGTCTTCGACGTCGTCCTTGTTGAACTGCACGACGCGCCGCCCCTCCATGGTCGCGGGCTCGACGGGCGCGATGTCCACCAGCGGCTCGCCGGTCACGAGCATGCCGCCGTTGTGGATCGAGAGGTGGCGAGGGAACTCGATCACCTCGCGGCACAGGTCGAGGAACTGGCGCCAGCTGTGCGGCCGCATATCGGGTGGAGGCACGGCCGAGGCCATCGAGTCCGCGACGTCTTCCGTGAACCAGCGGTCGACGCCTTTCGCGAGTCGGTCGAGGAGCTCGGCCGAAAACCCGAGCGCCTTGCCGACCTGGCGGATCGCCATCCGCGGCTGAAAGGTGACGACATTGCAGACCATGCCGGTCCGCTCCCAGCCGTACTTCTCGTAGATGTACTGGATCACCTGCTCGCGGTGCTCGGTCGAGAAGTCGATGTCTATGTCGGGCGTGCTCGTCATCTCCTCGTGGAGGAACCGCTCGAACAGCAGGTTGTGCTCGATGGGGTCGACGCGCGTGATACCGAGGACGTAGGCGACGATGGAGTCCGCCGCCGACCCGCGGCCCTGGCCGGGCACGCCGTGCTCGCGGGCGAAGCGCATCAGGTCCCAGTTGATGAGGAAGAACTCGGCCAGGCCGGTCTTCTCGATGACCTCGAGCTCGTGCTGCAGGCGCCGGGTCACGGCAGAGGTGAGGGGCCGGTAGCGCTCGCGCAAGCCCTCGAAGCACAGCTTGTAGAGGAAGGAAAACGGCGTTTCCCCCTGCGGCACGGGGTAGCCGGGGAAGCGGACGCGACGGAAGTCCAGGTCGACGTCGCACTGCTGCGCGATCTCCCAGGGCGTTTCGAGCGCCTCCTCGTGGCCCCGAAACAGCGGGCGCAGCTCATCGCCGCCCTTCAGGTGGTGCTCGGAGTTGGGGAACAGGTGCGGGCGCGCCTCCTCGAGCGTGGCGCGATGGCGGATCGCGACCAGCACGTCGTGGAGCCGGCGGCGGTCGCGCACGTGGTAGTGGACCTCGTTGGTGGCGACGGGGCGGACGCCGCAGCGCCTCGCCATCGCCGCGCGGCCTTCGAGCACCCAGTCGTCCTCGGGTTCGAGGTGATGGTGCAGCTCGCTGAAGACCACGTCCTTGCCGAGCGCGCCGGCGAGCGCGCGCAGCCGTTGTTCCGAGTCGGTCGCGCTGAGATAGAACAGGTCACCTCGGTGCTCGGCGACCTGGGCGATCGTGGCGCGCGCCTCGCCCTTGGGCTGGTCTGCGTGGGCGATGGTGAGGAGGCGGCAGAGATTGGAGTAACCGCGCAGGTTGCGGGCGATGAGGACCAGCTCATCGCCTTCGACCTCGAGCGTGCTGCCGATGATCGGCCTGACGCCGAGCTTGCGGCATGCCTGAAGGTGGCGCACGGCGCCGTAGACGCCGCCGCGATCGGTGATCGCCAGCGCCGGCATCTTCAGCTCGGCGGCGCGCGCGGCGAGCTCGAACGGGTGCGAGCCGCCGTCGAGGAAGGAGAAGTTCGAGTGGCTGTGCAGCTCGACGTAGGGGGCGGCCATCAGGCGGCGCTGGCGCCGGGCCCGCGGGTGCGGTCGGCGAACCAATCGAGCTGTGGCGGAACGGTCTTGTAGCCCTCAGGCCCCTCAGGCCCCTCAGCCCCCTCAGCCCCGGCGCGGACGATCTGCCAGCCGCCCTCGTGCACCATCCAGTGATGGCGACTGCAGAGCAGGACGAGGTTGTCGAGATCGGTGCGGCCGCCCTTGCTCCAGTGCACGACATGATGCGCCGCGCTCCATCTCGCGGAGCGGTCGCAGCCAGGCCAGCGGCATCCTCGATCGCGAGCGTCGAGCGCTCGGCGTAACGGCGCGGACACCGTGCGTCTCGAGCGGCCGACGTCGATCACCTGCGACTCGGCGCCGAGCAGGATGCGCGTGACGTTGCAGTCGCAAGCGATCCGCTGCACCGCGGTGGCGGAGATCGGCAGAGAGAACTCGACGTCAGCGGCCGGTGCACCACAACGCTCGAGCAGCGTCTCGAGCGAAGACGTGACCTGCAGGTGGGAGCGCTGGCCGCCCTGGGCGAGCTCGACCAGGGCGTCGGCGAGGCGGCGATCCCGCGTCCGTTGATCGGCTTTGCCGTCGCGGCGTGCGAGCGGTTCCAGGGCCGTGCGCAGGGCGTTGCCGCCCTCGGGGTCGAGCACGCCGCGGAACCACAGCATGCCCCCCTCGCCAGTCTGCAGGCTGAGCGTCCGCCCCTCGACGGCAGCCGCCTGGTCGGCGGCGTAGCGGTCGGGGTCGGTGGCATGGCGTTGGTGATGGCAGAAGTTGCGAAAGCGCCCGACCGTGAAGGTCCGCGCCTTGTCGAGCAGCCTGGCCTCCGAGAAAGCATCGTTGCTTCCGGTCTCGGCGGCGGCCTCGGCCTCGCGGGCGATCAGCGCCAGGTGGGCGAAGCCGATCTCGCCGCAGGCCATCGCCTCCACGCTTTGCGGCACCCGGTCCACGAGCTCGCCGACTGCCACCCGGTCGGCGGCCGCGCCCCCGGTCAGGTGGCAGTTGGTCCGCAGCCAGTGGATAGGGGAGTAGGCGCACTGGCGGTCGTACTCGTCGGTGCCGGCGAAGGTCGCCGACATCTCGGAGAACTTGAGCTGGAGCAGGTTGATGCAGCGGCTCAGCTCGGCCAGGTCGACCGCGAGCTCCTCGCCTGCATGGCGGTGCGGAGACAGGCAGAAGAGCTCTACCGATTCGGCGAGGGTGGCAACCTCGGGCGCGAGCGAGCTTGGGGAGTGGGGCACGCCGACCATTCTACGAACGGGTGTTTGGGG
This sequence comes from uncultured bacterium, assembly GCA_966423695.1. Classification (GTDB taxonomy): domain Bacteria; phylum Chloroflexota; class Dormibacteria; order Dormibacterales; family Dormibacteraceae; genus 40CM-4-65-16. The sequence goes on from CBJLKR010000015.1 coordinate 14,764, forward strand.
GTCAAGGGTCTTTACAGGCGAATCGAGAATTGATCCGCCAGCTCTTCGAGCGGGACGCGGTAGGGGTCGAGCCGGCTCGCCTCGCGGCTTCCGTCGGCTCGAAAGTGGAGCTCGTAGTAAGGCCCGTCCGCGCTTGCCAGCCGAGGTATTTCCAGCGAGGGCAGAACCAGGCAGCTCTCGTGGAAGCGGCCTTCCGGCACGATCCAGGCCAGGGCGACGATATAGGTAGAGGGCGCGGCGACGAAGCTGGCGCGATGGATAAGGACGTGCCGCATCGCGTGCCGGTCGTCGAGCTGCGCGGTCTTGACCTGGATCCCGAGGGTTGCGCCCGTCGCCAGCCGGCGGACGGCGACCTCCACGATCTCGCTGTCGGGGAACGGCCGGAAGAGTCCGCAGTCCGCGAGCGTGGCCAGGCGGCGGCAGACCTCCTGCTCACCGATGAACCCGATGAGGTGGTCCTCGTCCGACGGGGCCGCGAGGGGAGGCGCGAGGGGAGGTGCCTCGGGCGGACCGACCTGTCGCGCAGGCACTCCGAGCCGCGCCGCGAGCTGCGCCGTCTCGACCAGGTCCTCTGCCCACTTGTGGCCGGGCGCCGGCGTGACCGGCATATCGACGACGAGCAAGGTCCGGCCGCGATCGTCGATCCTGGCCGCCTTGCGTTGAATGGTCGCGGCGTCGGCGACCAGCGTGTAGGGGCCAAGGTGTCCTTCCGCGAGCAACACGCCGACGACGAGCTGGTCGGGCGTGAACAGATGCCTTTCGTAGACACCGAACGGCGCCTCGCGGTGGCTCACGGCGGTCTTCGCCTTGACCTGGATGGTGAGGTAGGCGCCGTCGTGAAGGCGGTGGATCAGCCCGTCGATGCCGCGGTCGAGCAGGGGCAGAAAGACGTGGAGGTCACCGCCCGATTGCGTGATCAGCGCGGTCCAGACGAGAAACTCACCCGCCTGGCCGATCGCGTCCTCGGCTCCCGCAGGCCACGCGGACGGGCGTTCGGGCATGGGCGGCGTGGTCACTCAGTCATAGATTCTCTCCACGAACCACTCGTTGCGCGCGACGTCGTGGTACAGCTCGCACAGCAGGTCGCTGTTGAGCACGACCTTCCAGTACTCGCGCACGACGGGCCGGTCCCACCACGACGTCTCGACCTTCCAGCGCGCGATCGGCTCGACCGTGCCGTTGAAGGCGCCGGCGATGGCGATCGGCGCCCGGCCGTGGTCGAGCGTGACGTCGATCGCCGGCGCCGGAACGATGAGGCGGGTCACAGCGTTGGAACCTGGCGATGAGACGCTGGCCGGCGGTCCTCGCGCTCGGGCTGCTGGCCTGCTCGCAGACGACGGCCACCGCCACACCGGCGGCGAAGGTCACCCAGTCCGCCGCCGCCTCCTCGCCAACGCCGCCGGCAGCACCGACGGAAACCCCGAAGGCGCCGCCCACTCCGGGCCCCGTCCCGCCGATGCAGGACTTGCCGCTGTCGACCGTGAGCTTCACATGCCGGCTGGCCGTCTACACGGTCGACGCCGGCGTCACCGACTGGTTCGTCTCCTTCCCCGACCGGACCGCGACCATCGACGTGACCGGCCACGACGGCAGGTACTACGACTACGCCATCTCGCATTGGGTGCCGGCGCCGCGCGAGGCGGTGTCTCACGACGGTCTGCACTACGCCACCATCGAAGCCACCGCGAACGACTTCGTGCTGCACGTCCTCGCGCTGGCGACCGGGAAGGACACGCCGATCCACCTTTCCTTCCAGGCCTTCAACGGGCAGCCGGGCATACTCGATTACTCGGCCGACGGCATCTACCTGGTCAATGGCTTCGAGCACCTCGATGCAGGGCTCTGGCTCGTCAATCCGTCGACCGGGCAGATGAGCCAGGTTTCGAAGGACATCCACCCGGTTCTCAGCGCAGGTAACGGGATCATGTGGGCGCAGGCAGTGAATCCCGACGACCCTCATCCAGTCGAGACTGGTACGTCGCTCGGCACGCTGCCCAACGAGATCGACCGCGTCGACCTGAGATCGGGAGCGCGAACAGCCTGGCTCTACGACCCTGGCAAGGGTCTTCGGGTCATCGGTCTCGACGGTCGTGGACTGCCTCTTGTCGTCGCGACGGGCAGGCTGACCGCCGACGTGAACGCCAGGCTCTTGCTGGTGGCGCAGCCCGACAGCCCGACATCGATCTACAAGGGTGTGATCGCCCAGTCGATCGGCGGCGGCATCACCGATTCGCACGGGACGTGGTTTGGAGGGCAGGCCGGCATCTATCTCTACACCAACTCCGGGGCGCTGCTGAAGGTCGCGGATGGTCCTGCCTACGCCTCCCTCGCGAACGGTTGCTTCTGAACGACGTCTTCGCCGAAGCGCTCCTGCAGCCGCTCCAGCGCCGCCGCCACCTCCTCGCTCGTCCCGTCACCGCCGGCCCACAGCCTCAGCTGACGCCGGCCCGCGCCCTCGAGGATGGGCAGTTCGATCCACAGCTCCGCGACCGGCGCGCTGGGCCGCCACTCCTTGATCCATGCCCCGACCAACCCGAAGATCTCGGCCTGGCTGCTCAAGGGATGGCGCACGACCGACTCCCGCACGTCCGGCTCGCGGGACTCGAAACCAAGCCGCACCCGCACCTGCTTGGCGCCGGCGCCGCGCAATCCGAGCTCGTCGGCGAGGTCGCCGCACAGGGCGCGCGCGACGAAGAGCAGCGCCTCGCGGTCCTCCACCGGATCGCCGAACTGGCGGTGCGCGCTGGTGAACATCGGCGGCCGCCACGGCGAGAGAGCGTCCGGCTCGAGACCGCGCGCGAGCAGGACGGCGCGTCGGCCGTCGCGGCCGAGCTGGCTCTCGAGCTCGCGTGGCCCGATCGCCGCGACCGCGCCCAGCGTGCGCAGGCCGAGGAGGTCGAGCCGCTCGAGCTGCTCGGCGTCGAGCGGCAGCTCGCGGGTGGGGAGAGGCGCGAGAAAGGCGCGGGCATCGTCGACGTGCACGAGGCGACCGGGGCGCGCGCGCGCGGCGGCGAGGCGGGACGAGAACGGACCTAGCGCAAGGCCGAGGCGCGGCTCGCGTCCGATGGCCTTGAGCAGCCGGCGGCGCATCTCGCGGATCGACTCGCCTGCGCGAACGACGCCTTCGAGGTCGAGCCAGGCGACGCCTTCGTCTCTCACCTCGATGGTCGGCGCCAGGTCGTAGAGCGCGGCTGAGATCAGGTCGCGGATTCGCGCCACCGCCTCCTCGTCGGGGAGGACGAACGTCGCGTGCGGGCAAAGGTGCTCCGCCTGGCGCAGCGCCAAGCCCGCGGTGACGCCGTGTTCACGGGCCTCATCCGAAGCGGCGACCACCTGCTCGTCCCATCGCCCGACGATGACCGGCGAGCCGTAGAGATCGGGCCGGCGCGCGAGCTCGAGATGATCGACTAGACCGCAGCAGACGCGCGTGGCCGCACCTCCTCGACTGGCACAGGTCGCGCCGTCTCCTCGATGCGTGGCGAGTGGTCGCCGAGCGGGCGCGGGCCGAGCGGGTAGCGGATCTCGAGCTCGGTCTCACCGAGCGGAGGGGCGACGCGATTCTTCACGCAACGCGCAGTCGCCTGCAGACCGATGAGCACGCCGCGCTCCCACACCCATTCGCGCCGCGCGAACGCGACGCTGAAGCTCGATGCATGCGCGAGCGCTCGGTCGGGCTCGTCGACGACGTCGACGACGACCGAGCCCGATCGGTTCGCACCCGACTCGAGGGGACCGAGCCAGTGCTCCGGCACGGCGCCCAACAGGAGGACGAAGCCCGCACCGGCGCGTACGAGCGCGGCGGCGGACTCGCCCGCGACCTCGGGAGCCGGCGCGCGGACCACGGTCAGCGCGCCGAGCTCAGGGGAGAAGGGAAGCAGCGCCTTGGGATCGAAGCCTCCGCCGTCGATGACGAGGGCGTGCGCGAAGTCGTGCGTCGCGCGCGCCAGCAGTGCGAGCGCGAGCGTGAGCTTGCCGCA
>CBJLKR010000016.1:0-18508 GCA_966423695.1 uncultured bacterium
GCATGTCTGCGGCGCCGGCACCGAGTGGGAGCGCCGGCACCTCGTCTTCCGCGACTACCTGCGGGCGAACTCGGAGGCGCGGCGACGTTATCTCGAGGCGAAGGAGGCGGCCGCCGCGCGGTGGCGCGACGACCGAATCGCCTACACCGAGGCGAAGAGCGCGATCATCCGCGCCCTGACCGAGGAGGCGCTGAAGGCGGATGCGCGCCATCGCCGGCAGTCACGCCTTTGAAGTCCCGACATGAGGCGCGACCGCCGGCACTCGCTGCATAACGCACCCTCATGCCGTGACCGTGAGGACCACGTTGCCCGTCTTCTGCTCGGTCTCGACATACCGCGTCGCCTCGATGACCTGGTCCAACGGATACGACCGGTCGACGACCGCCCTGAACTCACCTGCCTCGACCAGGCGCTCGAGGAAGAGCACATCGTCCTTGGTGAACCGCGGCGGCAGCTTGAACATCACCTTCTTGGCACCGAAGCGCGCGGTCCACAGACCGAGCACGAAGTTGCCGAGGCCGTCCGTCGCAAGATAGCGCCCGTAAGGCTTCAGCAAGCGCGCGCAGCGCGAGAACCTCTGCTTCCCCACCGCGTCGAAGATGACGTCGTAGGTCTCGCCGGCGCGCGTGAAGTCCTCACTCGTGTAGTCGATCGCCCTCTCGGCGCCCAGAGAGCGGACTAGGTCGAGGTTCCTGGGGCCGCACACCGCCGTGACCCGAGCGCCGAAATGCCTCGCCAGCTGCACGCCGGCCGTGCCAATCGCGCCCGAGGCGCCATAGACGAGGACGGTCTGGCCCGCTTTCAGGTCCGCCTGCCGCAGCGACCACAGTGCGTACTGCCCGCCGTCGCAGATGGGCGCCGCCTGCTCGAACGTCGCTCCCGCGGGCATCGGCGCGATGCGCGCCTTCTCGCGGACGCACAGGTATTCGGCGTAGGCGCCGAAACCGAAGCCGGTCGAGCCAAAGACCGCGTCGCCTGCCTTCAGCTGGGTCACCGCCGGGCCGATCTCCTCGACCACGCCCGCAAACTCGCTGCCGAGGATGCGCTGTCGCGGCCGGCGCACGCCGGACACGAGGCGGCTGATGATCATCACCACCGGTCCGCCCTTCCGGTTGGCGTCGCGTGTGGCGCAGTCGGCGCGCGTGACGGCGACGGCGTGGACCCGGACGAGCACCTCGTCGGCGAGCGGCGACGGGCGCGGCACATCATCGATGCGCAGGACATCGGGCGGTCCGTAAGCGTCGTAGACGACCGCCTTCATGGCGGTGAACGTTAGCGGCCCGCGATGATGGTGAGAATGGAGCTCGCCGGCGTCCACATCGAGCGCAGTACGGCCCAGGACGTCGACCTGATCGACCAGGAGTTCGCGGCGCTCAGTTGATCGTCGTCTGCGGCGAGGCGCGCGTCGACGTTGTCGAGCAGCCGGATGGCACACAGCGCGACGCCGGCGTTCCGCATCGACGTGGAGGCGCTTTACGCCAAACCGCCGACCCGCGCCGAGATCGAGGCGGCGGGCCGGTGATCGGGCTCGCGGCGTCAAGCTATGGCGCGTTGTGCCTGTGGTGATCCCGCGCGCGGTCTACCGCCTGCAGCTGACAAGCGCGTTCGGCTTCGACGCCGCGGCCGCGGTCGTGCCTTACCTGGCCTCGCTCGGCGTCTCGCACCTCTACCTCTCGCCCATCCTGCAGGCGGCCGCCGGCAGCGAGCACGGCTACGACGTCGTCGACCCGACCCGGGTCAGCGTCGAGCTCGGCGGCGAGGACGGCTTCGACCGGTTGGTCGAGGCCGCGGCGGCAAACGGCCTTGGCGTGATCCTCGACATAGTCCCCAACCACATGGCCACCGCCGGGCGCGCCAACCCCTGGTGGTGGGACGTGCTCCTGCGCGGGCCCGCCAGCACTTACGCGCGGTACTTCGACATCGACTGGGACCCGTCGACGTCACCGATGAAGGACAAGGTCCTGCTCGGAGTGCTCGGTGACCGCTACGGCCGCGAGCTCGAGTCGGGCGCCTTCACCCTCGCCGAGGAGGACGGCGCGATGGTCGTCCGCTACCACGACCACGCGTTCCCGATCGCGCCCGAGACGGCCGAAGGCCTCGACCTCGACGCGGTGCAGCGCGACCCCGAGGCGCTGGATGAGCTGCTCGACAGGCAGCACTACCGCCTGGCTTACTGGCGCACCGCGCAGGAGGAGCTCAACTACCGGCGCTTTTTCACCGTCGACACGCTGATCGGCGTCCGGGCCGAGGACCCTCGCGTCTTCGAGGACGGCCACCGCTCCATCGTGCGCAGGATCGCCGCCGGCGCCGTCTCCGGTGTGCGCGTCGACCACGTCGACGGGCTGCGCGACCCGAGCGGTTACCTGGCGCGACTGCGCGCCGCCGCGCCCGACGCCTATGTCATCGTCGAAAAGATCCTCGCGCCGGGCGAGACGCTGCCCGCCGACTTCGACGTCTGCGGCACGACGGGATACGAGTTCATCGCTGCGAGCGAAGGACTTTTCGTCGCCGGAGAGAACGAGGACTCGATGACCGCGCTCTACCACGCGTTCACGGGTGAGACGCAGCCCTACCGCGAGATCGCCCACGCCTCAAAGCTCGAAGTGCTGGACAGCGATCTCGGCCCCGACCTGGACCGCGCCACCGCCCTGCTGGTCGCGATCTGCGACGCGGATCGCCGGCAGCGCGACCGCACGCGCCGCGAGCTCCGCCACGCGCTGCGCGAGGTTGCGGCCGCCTTCCGCGTCTACCGGACTTACGTGACGCCGCGCACGCCGGCGTCCGACTTCGACCGTCGCGAGGTGCACGCCGCTCTCGACGAGGCGGCGCGGCGGCGGCCCGACATCGACCCGGAGCTGTGGAAGCTCATCGGCGAGCTGCTGCTGCTGGAGCGCCGAGGCGCGCCGGCGGAGGAGCTCGCGGCCCGGTTCCAGCAACTCACCCCCGCGGTCATGGCCAAGGGCGTCGAGGACACCGCCTTCTATCGCTACCACCGCCTCGTGTCGCTGAACGAGGTCGGAGGAGACCCGGGCCGGTTCGGCACGACCGTCGAAGCGTTCCACGAGTGGTGCGCGCGCACAGCCGGCGCGACGCCGCACACGATGCTGACAATCTCCACCCACGACACCAAGCGCAGCGCGGACGTGCGCTCGCGCATCGACGTGCTCTCCGAGCTGCCTTCGGAATGGGAGGCGGCGGTGCGGCGCTGGTCGGAGCACAACGACCGGCACCGCGCGCAGGGCTTTCCCGACCGCAACCTCGAATACCTCGCGTATCAGACGCTCGCCGGCGCGTGGCGGATCGACGCCGATCGGCTGGTCGAGTTCCTGCGCAAGGCGGCGCGCGAGGCGAAGGTGCACACGTCGTGGGTCGACCCGGTCGCGACGTACGAGGAGGCGGTCGAGCATTTCGCGCGGTCGATCCTCGCCGATGCGGAGTTCACCAGCGACCTCGAGTCGTTCCTCGGCCGGAACCAGCTCGTCGCGCGCGGGCGGGTGACGTCGCTGGCCCAGACCACCCTGCTGCTCACGGCGCCGGGGGTGCCTGACGTCTACCAGGGCACCGAGCTGTGGGCGGCGATGCTCGTCGATCCTGACAACCGCCGGCTGGTGGACTTCGAAGCTCGGCGGACGGCGCTCGAGCGCGTGCGCCACCTGGAGGCGGGCGATGTCCCCGAGGAGGCGACGAAGCTCTGGCTCGTCGCCCGCCTTCTCGACGCGCGGAAGCAGACGCCTGACGCGTTCGCCGCTGCGCAGCACGCGCCGCTCCCGGTCACCGGCGCGAAGGCCGGCCACCTCGTCGCTTTCTCACGCGGGCGCCTGCTCGTGCTGGTGCCGCGGCTCGTCGCAGGGCTCGGCGAGGGATGGGGCGACACCGAGGTCGAGCTCCCCGCCGGGCCGTGGACCGACCTCCTCGGTGGGCGGGCCGAGGCCGGCGGCCGGACGGCCCGCGTGGCCGAGCTGCTCGACCGCTTCCCGATCGCGGTCATGACGGCCGCCCGCTGATGCACCGCTTCCGCGTCTGGGCACCCAAGGCTCAGCGGGTGCAGGTCGTGGTCGACGGGTCGCGCGTGGACATGGCGCCGGGCGACGGGGGCTGGTGGGACGTCAGGGTCGACGCGGCGGGCGCCGGCACCCGCTACGGCTTTTCGCTCGATGGCGGTGAGCCGCGACCGGACCCTCGCTCTTCGTCGCAGCCCGACGGCGTGCTCGGACTCTCCGAGGTCGTCGACCACTCGTGCTTCGAGTGGCGGGACGCGCGGTGGCGGGCCGCTCCGTTTCCGGGATCGGTCCTCTATGAAATGCACGTCGGCACGTTCACGCCGGAGGGCACCTTCGACGCCGCGATCGGCCGCCTCCCCCACCTCGTCGCCCTGGGCGTCGACGCCGTCGAGCTGATGCCGGTCGCCGAGTTCTCGGGCGACCGCGGTTGGGGCTACGACGGCGTCGACCTGTACGCGCCGCACCACGCGTACGGCGGTCCCGACGCGATGAAGCGCTTCATCGACGCCTGCCACACCGCCGGCCTGGCGGTCGTTCTCGACGTGGTCTACAACCACCTCGGACCCGCGGGCAACTTCCTAGCCGAATTCGGGCCGTACTTCACCGAGCGGCACAGGACACCGTGGGGCGCGGCCGTGAACTTCGAGGGGCCCGGCAGCGACGAGGTGCGCCGCCTGGTGGTCGACAACGCCCTGGCCTGGATCCGCGATTACCACGTCGACGGCCTGCGCCTCGACGCCGTGCACGCGATCGTCGACCAGTCGCCGGTCCACATCCTCGAGCAGCTCGCGACCGAGGTCGCCGCGCTCGTGGAGTCGACGCATCGCCCCGCCTACCTGATCGCCGAGACCGACCTCAACGATCCCCGGATGGTCCGCAGCCGGGACGCCGGCGGCTACGGCCTCGACGCGGCGTACGCGGACGACTGGCACCATGCGGTGCACGCTGCGCTGACCGGTGAGCGCGCCGGCTTCTACGCCGACTTCGGCTCCGCCTCCATCCTCGCCAAAGCCGTGGCGCACGCGTGGGTGTTCGAGGGTGAGTACTCCGGGTTTCGCCGGCGCACGCGCGGACGCCTCGTGACGGATCTGCCCTCGCACTCGTTCCTCGTCTTCGCACAGAACCACGACCAGGTCGGCAACCGCCCCATGGGCGAGCGCCTGTCCATGCTGGTCGACCGCGACCGGGCGCAGATCGCCGCCGCCCTGCTGCTCGCCTCTCCGTTCACGCCGATGCTGTTCCAGGGCGAGGAGTGGGGAGCGAGCACGCCCTTCCTGTACTTCACCGACCATCGCGACGCGGCACTCGGCCGGGCGGTCGGCGAGGGCCGGCGGCGCGAGCTCGCCGCGTTCGGCTGGAAACCGGAGTTTGCTCCCGACCCTCAGGACCCGGCTACATTCGAGCGGTCGAAGTTGAGCTGGAAAGAGATCGACGAGCCCGCACACGCCGAGATGCTCGCGTGGCACCGCAACCTGATCGCGCTGCGCAAGCGTCTGCCGGCGGCGTCGCGGGAAGAGGTCCAGGCGGCGGCCGATGAGCGAAGCGGCGAGCTCACCTTCTCGCGGCCGGGGCTGGAAGTAGCGGTGAACCTGCGCGACGGCTCGTGCACGCTGCGCGAGACGGGGACGTCGATTGTCTGACCTCGAGCACTGGCCAGGGCGCCCGTATCCGCTCGGCGCGACGTTCGACGGTGAGGGCACAAACTTCGCGCTCTTCAGCGAGGTGGCGCAGAAGGTGGAGCTGTGCCTGTTCGACGAGCACGGGCACGAGCACCGCATCGCGCTCGACGAGGTCGACGCCTTCGCCTGGCACGCGTACGTGCCGCACGTCGGTCCCGGCCAGCGCTACGGCTATCGGGTCCACGGTCCTAACCACCCCGAGCAGGGCCTGAGGTGCAACCCGAGCAAGCTGCTGCTGGACCCGTACGCGCGCGCGATCGAGGGCGGCGTGCGCTGGGACCCTGCGTGCTACGGGTACGACATCGGCGATCCATCCTCGATCAACGAGGTCGACAGCGCGCCGTACGTCTTCCGCTCCGTCGTGCAGCATCCGCACTTCGACTGGGGCGGCGACCGCAGGCCGGACACGCCGCTGCACGAGACGGTGATATATGAGGCGCACGTCAAGGGCCTTACCAAGTGCCACCCCGATATCCCCGAGGAGGTGCGCGGGACCTACGCGGGCGTGGCGCATCCGGCCGTGATCGAGCACCTCCGGTCGCTGGGCGTGACCGCGATCGAGCTCATGCCTGTGCACCAGTTCGTCCAGGACCAACGCCTGGTCGAGTTGGGGCTGCGGAACTACTGGGGCTACAACACGATCGGCTTCTTCGCCCCGCACAACGAGTACGCCGCGAGCCGCGACCGGCTCGAGCAGGTCAACGAGTTCAAGTGGATGGTGCGGACGCTGCACGAGGCGGGCATCGAGGTCATCCTCGACGTCGTCTACAACCACACCGCCGAGGGCAACCAGCTGGGCCCGACTCTGTGCTTCAAGGGCATCGACAACCGCGCCTACTACCGCCTCGTCGCCGACGCGCCGCAGTACTACAACGACACGACCGGGACCGGCAACAGCCTCAACGTGCAGCACCCGCACACGCTGCAGCTGATCATGGACTCGCTCCGCTACTGGGTCACCGAGATGCACGTCGACGGTTTCCGTTTCGACCTCGCCGCGGCGCTCGCGCGTGAGTTCCACGAGGTCGACCGCCTGTCCACATTCTTCGACCTGATCCACCAGGACCCGGTCGTCAATCGGGTCAAGCTGATCGCCGAGCCGTGGGACATCGGCGAGGGCGGCTACCAGGTCGGCAATTTCCCCGCGCTCTGGTCGGAGTGGAACGGGCGGTACCGCGATACGGTGCGCGACTTCTGGCGCGGCGAGCCTTCGACGGTCGGCGAGCTGGCCTCGCGGCTGACCGGCAGCTCGGACCTGTACCAGAACGACACCCGCCGCCCGGCCGCGAGCATCAACTTCGTCACCGCGCACGACGGCTTCACCCTGCGCGACCTCGTCTCGTACAACGACAAGCACAACGAGGCGAACGGCGAGAACAACGCCGACGGCGAGTCGCACAACCGCGCGTGGAACTGCGGGGCTGAGGGAGACACCGACGACCCGACGATCCTCAAGCGCCGCGCCCAGCAGCAGCGCAACTTCCTCGCCACGCTGTTCACGTCCCAGGGCGTGCCGATGCTGCTGATGGGCGACGAGCTCGGCCGGACGCAGCGCGGCAACAACAACGGGTACTGCCAGGACAGCGAGCTGTCGTGGGTCGACTGGTCGAACGTCGACCGGCCGCTCCTCGACTACACGCGCTGGATCATCTGGTTCCGCCGTCAACACTCGGCGTTCCGCCGCCGGCGCTGGTTCCAGGGCCGGGCAATCCGCGGTGTTCCCGACATCGTCTGGTTCAAGCCGGACGGCAAGACGATGACCGACCAGGACTGGCGCTCGCGCCACGCGCGCTGGCTCGGGGTCTTCGTCAACGGAGCCGCGATCCCCGGTCACGACGAGCGCGGCCGGCCTGTGGTCGACGACTCGTTCCTGTTGTTGTTCAACGGCCTGTGGCGCGCGGTCTACTGGCAGGTGCCGGACGAGTTCGGGGGTCCGTGGCGCCTCATCCTCGACACGGACCGGCTGCAGCCGGAGGCCGATCCCCAGCCCGTGACCGGCCGCGTGCTGACCCGGGCCCGGAGCTTCGCGGTCCTGCAGGCGCCCGCCTCCACGCACGCCCCGCGGGCCGAATAGGGGCGCCGGGAACTGGCGGGATGACCACGGCGCTCGTCTCGTCCGGCGACCAGGTGACGATCGGCGCCGGTGACCTGCGCCTCACGGTCGTGACGGTCGGCGGGGGGATGCGCGAGCTGACGCACGGCGACTGGCACGTCCTCGACGGCTACGGCGCCGACGAGGTCGCGCCTGGAGGCGCCGGTCAGACCTTGATGCCCTGGCCGAACCGATTGGCCGAGGGCCGCTACGAGTTCGCAGGGCGCCGGCACCAGGCGCCGATCACGGAGCCGGACAAGGGCAACGCGCTGCACGGGCTGGCGCGCTGGCTGACCTGGCGCGTCGAAAGGCATGAGACATCGCTCGCGCGGCTTGCTTTGGACCTCTATCCGCGCCCCGGCTACCCGTTTGCCCTGCGCATCGCAATCGAATACGCGGTGACGCCGTACGCGGTCCGGGTGACGAGCGAAGCGACCAACGCCGGCGCGTCGGCGGCGCCGTACGCGCAGGGGTTCCATCCGTACCTCTCGATGGGGACGCCGGCGATCGACGGCTGCACGCTCGAGGTGCCCGCCGCGACGTGGCTCACCACCGACGAAAGGCAGATCCCGATCGGGCGCAGCCCGGTGGCGGGTTCGCCGTACGACTTCCGCACTGCGCGGCCCATCGGAGACGCGCGCATCGACGTCGCCTACACGGACCTCGAGCCGGCCCGCCGCATCATCCTGGCCCGCGAATCCCGTCGCGTCTCGCTTGCACTCGACGACGCGTACGGCTACGTGATGGTGTTCACCGGCGACACGCTGAGCGATCCGGTGCGGCGGAGGCGGGCGCTGGCGATCGAGCCGATGACCGCCGCGCCGAACGCCTTCAACTCCGGCGACGGTCTGCGAGTCCTCGATCCCGGCGAGACGTTCGCGTGCGCGTGGAGCCTCGAGCTCGGTTAGCCCCACACTTGTACGGTGAGCGATACCTGCCGGCACCTCGACCACATCAAGGACGTCGACCCTTCCGGTCCTGGGTGCGTGGAGTGTGTCGCCGCCGGACGTCGGAACTGGGTCCACCTGCGCGTGTGCCAGGAGTGCGGCCACGTCGGCTGCTGCGACAACTCGCCCGGGAAGCACGCGACCGCGCACTTCCATGCCGCCGGTCACCCGATCATCCGCTCCTACGAGCCGGGTGAGGAGTGGTACTTCTGCTACGTCGACGAGGTCGGCTTCGAGCTCGAAGGAGCGCCTCCGGCACCTTCGCACCCGTGACATCTCGCGAGTGCCGGCGTTCGAACGTATGGCGCGGTAAAAAGGCGCCCCAGTGCCGGCATTCGCGCCTCCGGCCCCGACGCGCGGCCTCCCCTGGTGTTTAGGCGACGACCCCGGTGGTGGCGAGCGGGAGCAGGTCGCGCGCGGAGACGACGCCTGCCAGGCGCCCTCGATCCCTGAGCTGACGGCGCCGGCGCCGCGATCAGCGGTCGGGGGTCTTCAGGACCTCGAGCACCACCAACGCGAAACTGGCCCCCTTGCCGGCGGCAACCGCGGCCGCCGCACCTGACAGCAGAGCGGCGATCGCGCCGCCGGGCGGGACCAGGCCGGAGGCGACGGCGGCCGGCAGGGCCGCCAGCGCGACGACGGCCAGCACGACCGCGGCCGCGCCCGCCGTCCTGATCCAGCCCCAGCCGGCCTCCTCCGAGGCCTCCCACCCAGGCAACTCGAAACCCCACGCAAGCGTAGTTCGCGTTCGGCGTTTTGTGCTGGCTTTGCGGCCTTTTGTTGCCTGAATCTTCGTCGATATGTCGTCGAGGTCACACAACCCCGCTCCGTCAATCCGCCGGCGCGGCGACGATCCGGTTGCGCAGCGTGCCGACCCGCTCGACCTCGCTCTCCATGACGTCGCCGGGCCTCAGAAACTCGGGCGGCGTACGGGCGAAGCCGACGCCGTCGGGGGTGCCCGTCGCGATCACCGAGCCGGGCAGCACGGTCATGCCCTTCGAGACCCACTCCAGCACCGCGTCGACGGCGTAGATCATGTCGCGCGTCGAACCGTCCTGCTTCATCTCGCCGTTGACGCGCAGGCGGAGCTTGAGCGCCTGCGGGTCGGGGATCTCGTCCGCCGTGACGATCCACGGACCGAGCGGGCTCGAGCGGTCGAGACTCTTGCCCTTGAAGTACTGGCCGCCCCATCCGCTCTGGATATCGCGCGCGGTGACGTCGTTGATCACGCAGTAGCCGAAGACATGGGCGCGCGCGGCGTCGCGCTTGATGTTGGCGCCGCGCTTGCCGACCACCACCGCAAGCTCGACCTCCCAGTCGATCTTGTCGCTGATCGACGGGTCGATGGCGATGTCGGCGTACGGCTCGGTCAGCGACGTGATCGCCTTGGTGAAGATGGTCGGCGGGCTGGGCTCGCGACCCTCCATCCTGGCGGTCTCGGCCGCGTGCTTCTCGTAGTTGCGCCCGATCGCGATCACGTTGCCGCGCGGTGTCGGCAGTGGAGACAGGAGCTCGACCGCGGCGAGCTTGTGGCTGCGGGCGCGACTCGAGGCCAGCGCGGCCTCGACCTTGCGCAGGCCCTCCGCGCCCGCGTCGATCAGAGCGAGCATATCGGCCGGTTCGTCGACCTCGACCACCTCATCGCCTTCGCGCACGACTCCAAGTCGCGCTCCCCCGTCGCCCCGGAATGTGACGAGCTTCATGACTCCTCGTTCTCCTCCTCTTGTGTTGGCCTCGGTCCCGCGGGTCGTGTGCCCGCGCCCAGAAACAGCTCTTCGAAATCGTGCCGGCGCAGCAGGTCGGCCGGCCGCCCGTCCAGCCTCGTCTCCCCGGAGACGAGAACGCTGGTCCAGCTAGCCACCTCGAGGGCCGCCCGGGCGCGCTGCTCGACCATCAGCACCGCCTTGCCCCCCTTCGCCAGGCGGGTCACGTGATCACGCATGAGCGAGTCGGCGAGCTTCGGCGACAGGTTGGCGGTGGGCTCGTCGAGGATCAGCACCTTCGGGTCGAGCATCAGCACGCGCCCGATCGCGAGCATCTTCCGCTCGCCACCGCTCAGCTTGTCCGCCCGGCGCTTCAGCATCGGCGCAAGCGCGGGGAACACCGCCACGACGTCGTCGACGCGACGCCGGATCTGTCGCTGCGAGAGCAGGTATCCGCCCATCTCGAGGTTCTCCAGCACCGTCAGCGGCTCGAAGATGTCGTTGACCTGCGGAACGTAGCCCACGCCTCGGCGGGCAAGGTTCTCGGGTGGCCAGTTGGTGACGTCGTCGGTCCCGAGCAGCACCCTTCCCGCGGTCACGCGCAGGAGGCCGACGAGGGCCTTCATCAACGTGCTCTTGCCGGCACCGTTCGGTCCGATCACGGCCACGATCTCGGCCGGGCCGACGGCGATCGACACGTCGCGGATCACGGGCACGGCGCCGTAGCCCGCGGTCACGCCTTCCGCCCGGAGGCTCGGCTCCGGCCGCGGTGCGACCTCGGGCTGCGCGTGAGTTCTATCCAACAAGGTAAGCGTCGACAATCTCCCTCTGCCGGCGCAGGCTGGCCATCGTGCCGCTGCCGATGAGCCTGCCCTGCGCCATCACGAAGACCGAGTCGCACAGGGCCTCGACGAGATGTAGCTCGTGCTCAACCATCAGGATCGTCAGGCCTTCCTCGCGCAGCCCTTCGAGGTAGTGCTGGATCTCGGCGACGACGCGCGGGTGGACCCCGGACATCGGCTCGTCCAGCAGCAGGCACCGGGGGTGGAGCATGAGTGCGCGCATGATCTCGACCAGGCGCTTCTGCCCGCCGCTCAGCATGGCCGCGTAGTCCGACTCCTTCGCGCTCATTCCGAACCGTTTGAGGAGCCCACGCGCCTCGGCGACCAGCCGCCTCTCGTCTTCGATCCAGTACCGCCTGCCGAGCAGCGCGCCCCACAGCGAATCGCCACGGTTTCGCGGAGCCGCGACGAGCAGGTTTTCGAGCACTGTGAGCCGGCCGAACTCGGATGGCAGCTGAAAGGTGCGGACGAGGCCCCGGCGAGCGCGCTCATGCGCGGGCAGCGGACGTTGCCACCGGATCCAATCCTGGTCGATGACGACGCGGGGCGAAATCTCCTCACCGTCGAAGATGATCCGGCCGCTGCTGGCGGGCAACGTCCCGGCGAGGACGGCCAAGAACGTCGACTTGCCGGCTCCGTGCGGCCCGATGAGCCCGGTGATCTGGCCGCGCGGCACCTCCAGGGATACGCCGTCCACGGCGTGCATGCCCTCGAAGTGACGGTGCACGTCCTGCGCCACCAGCATCGGAGAGGAGTCAGGCTGTGCGGACACCGGCCTGATCCGGGCCCTGCTGGCCGGCGTCGAAGTCCTCGGCATAGACCCGGCGCGGCTCGGGGCGCACGCCCTCCGGGCGAAACCACAGGAAGCCGATGATCAGAAGCCCGATCGCCACCCACTCAGCGGCCGGGATCAGGTTCGGCGGGGGCACCCAACCGGCGATGGTCGGCGGTATCAACCGGGTCACCTCGAAAAAGCCCACCGGAACGAGCAGCGCGCCGAGGATCGCACCCATGTTGTTGCCGCGCCCGCCGACGATGACGGCGGCGAAAAGGATGATCGTCTCCGGGTAGAGCCACTCCGACGGAGCCCACACGGCGATGTATCCAACCAGGATCGCCCCCGACAGCCCGGCCACGATCCCGCCGACGATGAAGACCGTCATCTTCAGCTGGACCGGGTTCTTGCCGAGAGCCGTCGCGGCGAGCTCGTGCTCGCGCATCGCCCGCAGGCTGCGGCCGAAGGGGGAGTTCACGATTCGCGAGGCGAGCGCCCAGACCAGCACCACGCAAGGCACCGTCAATCCCACGTACAGGAGCTGGTACGTCTGGGACAGAGGATCGACCTGGTCGGCAAAGGGCCCTGGCACCTGCGCGATTCCGGCCGCGCCGTTCAGGAACGGCCGGGCATTTGTGATCACAGAGTTCGCGATCACGGAAAGGACGAGCAGAGAGATGGCCTGGTAGTCGGTGCGAAGCTTCCTGAGCACGACCAGGCCCACCGGGGCGGCGAGAAGGCCGCCCGCCAGCGCGCCCCCGAGCCACGGGATCGGGAACGGAAGGCCGAAGCCCCCGACGTAGACCTGGTAGGCGCCGTTGGCCGTGTCCGGCGGCATCGAAAGCACCGCGGCCGTGTAAGCCCCGACGGCCTGGAAGAAGATGAAGCTGAAGTTGACGATGCCCGAGACCCCGAACTGCAAGTTGAGCGCGATGCAGGCGATGACGTCGACACCGGCGTAGACCAGGAGCGTGGCCGCGTAGTAGGAGTTCACCCGGCCGCCGCCAGGGCGCCTCGCTTCGCCAGCAAGCCCTGCGGACGCAGCACCATCACCACCACGAGGATGGCGAAGGCCACGACCTCCTTGTACTCGGGCGCGATCGCCGCGGCGCTGAGCTCGGTCACGAGGCCGATCACGAGGGCTCCGATCATGGCACCGTAGGGCTGGCCTGCCCCGCCAAGGACAGCGGCCGCGATGATCGTGATGAGATAGATGGCTCCGCTCGCGACCGTGAAGTTCTCCGAGTTCATCCCCGCCACCACGCCCGCTACGCCGCACAGGCCGCCGGTGATCAGCCAGACCTGGTCGATCACGCGCTGCGTCGGGATCCCGCAGTTGCGGGCCAAGGTCGGGTTGGCAGCCGTGGCCCGCATCGCCTTGCCAAGACGCGTGTAGCGCAGAAGGGCGTGTATGCCGAACATCAGCACCAGCGCCACCCCGATGATCGCGATCTGCGCGGTGGTGAGGACCAGCCCGTTCCAGCGAAGTAGCCCGCCCTGGTCCACGTCGTACGCGGCGGTGCCGTAGCCGACGATCGCAAGCAGTACGTTGGCCAGCATCAACGAGGCGGCCAGCGAGACGATGACCATTCCGATCAGGTTTGTTCCCTTGCGCTGGAAGGGCGCGTACAGGACTCGGTTCACGAAGAACGAGAGCGCGGCACCGACGAGCGCCGCCGCGACCATCGCGACCCACACGTTCACGCCGGCCCTGTTCACGAACCAGGCGGCGTATGCGCACACGATCATCACCTCGCCGTAGGCCAGGTTGATCATGTTGGTGATCCCGAACTGCATGGTGAAGCCGACCGATGCGATCGCGATCACCGACGCGCTGATCAGCCCGAAGCCAAGCGCCGCTACATAGAGTTCCACGGCGCCTGGCTCCTGCTGTTATGGGATGGGGCTATGCGCCACCGCCCGCGTCGATCACCTGCTGGGTCTGGGCCTCGCTGAGTTGACCGATGACGACCTCATTGCCGTCCTTGTCCATCGTCACGAGGTTGTAGCCCTGCTGCGAGTTGTTGTACTGGTTGAAGTTGTTCTCGCCGGCCGCACCGACGTACCGGATCGACTTCCCGGCCTTGAGTGACGCCACTCCGTCCTTGTAGGTGTTGACCACGACCGCGCCGCTGACACCGTTGGCGATGTCGATGATCTTCGGGTTGTAGACCTTGGGGTCCGCACTGTTGGCCGCGACCATGGCAAGCGCCGTCATGATGATCCCGTCGTACAGGTGGACCGTTGGGCTCTTGCCCTTGTAAGTGAGCGCTTTCGACCCCGCGAACTTCGAGTCGGCGGCCGTCAGCTGGGTCACGAACTCGTCATAGCCGGCCCCCTGCAGCGAGAGCTTGAGATCGACCGCGGTGTAGTTCGCGAGAAAGTCCTGGAGCCCGATGGCGTCCACGACTTGCTTGAACCAGACGGGGTCGATCGTCGCGCTGGTGCCGATGAAGGGGATGACCTTGCCACCGTTCTGCTGCTTGACCTCTTTCATGTAGGTGCCAGCTGAGCCGATGGTTTCGGTGAGGATCACGTCAGGGTGCGATTCCAGCATCTTGGCGACCTCCGTCCGGTAGGACGCGGCGCCCAGGTGGATCGCCTGGTTGATGGCCACGGTCACTCCGAGCTTGTTCAACGCGGCGACGGCGGGCCCGACGAACGTCTGCGAGCCGATGTCATCGCCGAACACGAGCGCGATCCTCTTGTAGGGAGCGTGGTTGGGGCCGAAGAGGGCGCTGCCGATCATCGCGTACGCGTCGTACGAGTCGGCGGGTACCAGGCGGTGGAAATACTTGGCCGTGGTCTTGTTGAACTCTGACTGGCCCGTCATGCAGAACATGGGGATGTGAGACCGGTCGAGGATCGGGACCACGGTCGAGGCCTCGTCCGAGGTGCACCCCACGACGCCCATGAGGTTTGAGTTGCCGGCGATCATCGAGTTGGCCGCTGGTACGGCGTCCGCGGGCTCACCCTTCGTGTCGAACTGCTGGCAACCGACCTGGCGACCGCCGATGCCTCCGGCGCCGTTGATCGAGAGCGACGCGGCGTAGCAGCCGGCCAGGTACCGCGGACCAAAGCTCGCATCGGCGCCGCTGAACGGCGCGAGCACCCCCACGAGGAGCGGGCCCGAGCCGAGGCCGCCGCCGGACGAGGTGCCGGTCCCTCCTCCACAAGCCGAGAGGCACAGCGCCGCCACCGCGGCAAGGCCCATTGGTCCAAGACGCAATCGCGCGTGGAAGCTCCTCAAAGTTCTCCCCCCTTAAGGAATGGCCAGATTGTCGACATTATTGACGATAATCTTCTCGACAGCAAGATGTCGACTCGCCGACCTCAGCCCGACCCCTACCACCGCGTGCGCGAGGAGATCGTTTCCGGACGGCTGCACCCCAACGAGCGGCTGACCGAGACAGCCCTTGCGACGCGGCTGCGCGTGGGCCGCACCGCCGTCCGCGCGGCGCTGGTGCGCCTGGACCAGGAGGGCCTGGTGGTCCTGGAGAAGAACCGTGGCGCACGGGTGCGGCACATCAGCGACAGCGAGGCGCTGGAGATCGAGGAGGTCCGCGCCGCGCTCGAGGGCCTGCTGTGCCGGCGCGCCGCCACGCGGATCACGGCCGCTCAGCTGCGCGAGCTGCACGAGGTGATCAAGAAGATGCGCGAGCGCGTATCCGCCGGCGACTCCCTCGGGTTCTCGGAGCTGAACGCCACGTTCCACCAGTCGATCTGGGCCTCGGCCGACCACCCGACCGCGTCGCGCATCGTCGGCGCTCTGAAGTCGCAGGGCATCCGCTTCCAGTTCCAAACCGCGCTCCGGCCGGGGCGCGCGCAGCGGTCGCTGCGCGAACACGAGGCGATCTTCGCGGCCCTGAAGGCGCGCGACGGGGACGCCGCGGAGGAGGCAATGGAGAAGCACCTCGCGGAGGTCCTCGACACGCTGCGCTGGGCGATCGAAAGCCAGCTCAGCGGTGCGTCCTGGCTGCCCGGCTAAGCCCCTCGGGCGAGCGCGACCTCCTCGGTCAGCTTGGTCATCGCGTAGAGGGCGCGGAGCGACGGCACCGCCACGTCTTTGAGGGCGGCGAGCTCGACCACGGCGCCGAGCAGCGCGTCCGTCTCGAGCGGCTTGCCGGCCTCGAGGTCCTGCAGCATCGACGTCTTGTGCCCGGCGATGGCGGCCGCGCCCTGCATGCGCTTCTCGATCGACAGCGGAAGCTCGACCTCGTAGGCGCGCGCCACGCACGCCACCTCCTCCATCAGCTCGCGGATCAGCTCGCGACTGCGCTCGGAGGCGAACATCTCGCCCATGGTCGCGCGCGTCACCGCACTCATGGGGTTGAGCGTGGCGTTGCCCACGAGCTTCAGCCAGATCTCGCTGCGCAGCCGCGCCTGCACCGGCGCTTTGAAGCCGGCCGCGGTCAACATGGCCGAGAGTCTCTGCACGCGTTCGGTCCTGCCGCCGTCGGCCTCGCCGAGCGAGATGCGGTCGCCCTCCTCGTGCTCGACGACCCCGGGCGCCACCAGCGACGCCGCCGGGTACACGACGGCGCCGACGACCTGGTCGTACGGGATGCTGCGGGCGATCACGCCGCCCGGATCGACCGACTCGAGGTGGCGGTCGCGGAAATACCACCAGGGGATGCCGTTCATCGCGCCCACGACGACGGCGTCGGGCTTGAGCGCCGAGCCGAGCGCGCTCGCCACCGGCGGGATGCCGTGCGCCTTCAACGTGATGAAGACGGTGTCCGCGTCGCCGAGCGCGGAGAGGTCATCGGTCGCGCGCGGTCGCACGTTGAACTCGGACCCGTGCTCGCGAAGCGTCAGGCCGTCCGCGCGCAGCGCGGCAAGGTTGGCGCCGCGAGCGATGAGCACCACGTCCTGGCCCGAGCGGGCAAGCCGCGCGCCGATGAGCCCGCCGATGGCGCCCGCGCCGACGACGGCGACCGTCATCGGTTGAAGGCTTCCGCCACCGCCCGGCGCTGGATCTTCCCCGTCGCCGTGCGCGGGATGCGCTCGACGATGAAGAGCTTGCGCGGAACCTTGTAGTCGGCGAGCCGCGCGCGCGCGAACGCGACGATGTCCTTCTCGCTCGCGTCGCCGCGGAGGACGACGGCCGCCGCGACCTCCTCGCCCCAGGCCGAGTGCGGCAGGCCGAAGGCGACGGCCTCGGCGACGGCGGGATGCTGGAGGAGCACGTCGTCGATCTCGCGCGGCGCGATCTTCTCTCCACCGCGGTTGATCATCTCCTTGAGCCTGCCGATGAGCGACAGGTAGCCGACGGCGTCGAGCACGCCCTGGTCGCCGGTGCGGAACCATCCGCCGGTGAAGGACTTCGCGTTCGCCTCCGGGTTGTTGGCGTACGCGTCGATCACGCTCGCGCCCTGGATGACGACCTCGCCGCGCTCGCCCGCGGCGAGCAGCCGGCCTTCGTCGTCCATGACGCCGACCCGGATCCCGGTCTCGCGCCCCACCGTCCCCGGCTTGCGCTCGCCCGGCGGCAGCGGGTTCGAGGCCATCTGGTGTGACGCCTCCGTCATGCCGTACGCCTCGACGACCGGCGCGCCGAAGCTCGACTCGAGCCTGCGCATGACCTCCGGGGACAGCGCCGACGAGCTCGAGCGGATGAAGCGGAGCGCCCGGGCTCCGGCCGGTCGCCCGCTGCGGTTGCGCGTGAGCAGCATCTGGTGCATCGTCGGCACCGCCGAGTACCACGTGGCGCCGAACTGCTCGGCCGCCGCCCAGAAGGTCATCGCGTCGAAGCCGCCCGGAGGAACGACCACGGTCCCACCCGACGCGAACGTCGCCATCGTCGATGCCATCAGGCCGTGGATGTGGAACAGCGGCATGACGCACAGGGCGACATCGTCCGGCGTCAGCGCGTAGGTGCGGGCGATGTTCTCGGCGGAAAAGGCGAGGTTGCGCTGGCGCAGCGGCACCTGCTTGGGCCGGCTCGTGGTGCCGCTCGTGTGCAGCACGAGGGCGACGTCGTCGTCCACGGGCGGCTCCGCGGTCCGCGTCCGCCCCGAGCGGCCCGCCGTGGCCTCGAGCCGGAGCGCGCCGTCGCCGCCAAAGGCCGCCTCGAGGACCAGCGCGTCGGGCGGCATGGCGGCGCGCGCAGCGTCACCGGCGCCGGGGGTGACGACCAGCGCCTTGGCGCCCGTGTCCTCGAGGTAGAAGCGGAACTCATCCTCCTTGTAGGCGGGGTTCAGCGGCGCCGCGGTGCCGGCGCGCGCGGCGGCGAGGAACATCACGATCGTCTCCGCGCTGTTGGGGACGACAAGGGCGATGCGATCGCCGCGACCGAGCCCGAGGGTCGCGAGCGTATCGGCCGCACGCCCCACCTCGACGCGGAGCTGCGCGTAGCTCAGAGTGGGCCCGCCCGGGACCACGATGGCGGCGTGCCGATGGTCACCATGCTCCAGCACCGCGTCGCGAATCGCATCGAGCGCTTCGCTCATCGTCAGAACGTTCGCAG
>CBJLKR010000017.1:0-18444 GCA_966423695.1 uncultured bacterium
ATCCTCCCGTTCATCGACCGCGTCGTCTACGTCGCCGGCGGCCACGTGCTCGCCGGCCTCCCGCGTGACGTCATCGAGACGGAGACTCTCTCGCGGCTTTACGACGCGCCGGTCGAGGTGCTGCGCACCAGCGACGGCCGGCTTGTCGTCGTCGGCCAGTACGAGCCGGTCAGCCACCACGCCGACGGGCACTGATGCCAGGCCCCAGCTGGGACTTCGCCGCCGACGTGCAGCTGCTGCTGCAGTACCACTTCATGCAGAACGCGTTCGCCGCGGGGTCTCTGGTCGCGCTGCTCGCGGGCGTCGCCGGGTACTTCGTCGTCCTGCGGGGGCAGAGCTTCGTCGCGCACACCCTGTCGCAGGTGGGATTTCCCGGAGCCGCGGGCGGCGTGCTCCTCCACACCTCGCCCGTCGCCGGGCTGATCGCGTTCTGCGTCGCCGCCGCCGTGGGCATCGGCTGGCGGCGCCGCGACATCGAGGCGGGGAACCGGGTCGAAGCCGCGACGGTGGGCACGATCCTCGCCTTCTCGCTGGGCCTCGGGCTTTTGTTCTTCCGGCTTTACGCCGGCAGCGCGCAGGCGATCTACAGCTTCCTGTTCGGCTCGATCCTCGGTATCGCGGACCGCGACGTCCAGATCACCTTCGCGGTCACGCTCGCGGCCGGCGTGGTCGTGGCCGTAATCGGCCGGCCGCTGCTCTTCGCGTCGGTCGACCCCCAGGTGGCGGAGGCGCGCGGAGTTCCGGTGCGGGCGCTCTCGCTGGGCTTTCTCCTCGTCCTGGCGCTGGCCACAGCCGTCACGGTCCAGATCACCGGCACGCTTCTTGTCTTCGCGCTCCTCGTCGGGCCCGCGGCCGCGGCCGTGCAGCTCACGGCCCGTCCGGCGCTCGGTCTCGCGATGAGCGCCGGCCTCGCGCTCGCATGCACATGGCTTGGCCTCGGCCTCGCGTACTTCAGCCCGTTCCCGGTCGGCTTCTTCATCACGTCACTGGCGTTCGCCGTCTACGTCGGCGCCCGGATGCTGAGGCTGCGCGCCGCATGAGCTTCCAGCAGATGCTCGCGCTCGACTTCATGCGCCAGGCGTTCGTCGCGGGAGGCTGCGTGGCGATCGCCGCGGGGCTGGTCGGCTACTTCGTCGTGTTGCGCAACCAGGTGTTCACCGCCGATGCCCTCGGCCACACCGCCTTCACCGGCAGCCTGGGCGGCCTCCTGGCCGGGCTCAACGTGGTGGCCGGAGCCTTCGCCGGCTGTGTCGCCGTGGCCCTGGCCATCGGCTCCTTCGGCGGTCGTGGGCGAGGTCGTGACGTCGCGATCGGCACCGTCTTCGCGTGGGTCCTCGGAATCGGCGTGCTGTTCTTGAGCCTGTACACGACGTCGCGAAGCGCTGCGTCGGGCGCGGTGGGGGTGAGCGTGCTGTTCGGCTCCATTCTCAGCCTCGAGCCGGGGCAGGCGGCCCTCACCTCGGCGGCCGCGGCCGCGACCGTGGCGGTGATGCTGCTCATCGCGCGGCCGCTGCTGTTCGTCAGCGTCGACCCGGACGTCGCCGCCGCGCGCGGCGTGCCTGCGCGGGCGCTGACGGCGATGTTCCTTGTCGTCGTTGCGGTGACGGTCGCCGAGTCGGTGCAGGCGGTGGGGGCGCTCTTGGTCTTCGCCCTGCTGGTGACGCCCGCGGCCATCGCCCAGAGGATGACGGCGCGGCCGTGGCTGAGCATGTGGCTGGCGGCGGCGGTCGCCCTGGCGGTCGTCTGGCTCGGGCTCGTCCTCGCCTTCTACCTCTCCTACCCGGCGAGCTTTTTCATCACGGCGCTCGCCTTCGCCGCCTTCCTGCTCACGCGCCTGCCGCGGCCAACCGTGCTGGCCGCCGCGGCGCTCGGCGTCGCCTCATGCGGCCTGGGCGCGCAGCCGGCGCCGTCCTCCGGCGTAATCCAGGTCGTTGCGGCCGAGAACTTCTGGGGCAGCATCGCCGCCCAGGTGGGAGGCGAACGCGTCCATGTCACGAGCATCGTCGTCAACCCGGCCGCCGACCCTCACGACTACGACCCGACACCCGCCGACGCGAGGTTGTTCGCCGCAGCGAATTACGTCATCGTCAACGGCGCGGGCTACGACGCGTGGGCGACGAAGCTGCTCGCCGCCAACCCGGCGACCGGCCGCAAGGTCCTGACCGTCGCCGACCTGCTCGGCAGGAGGGCCGGCGACAACCCGCACTTCTGGTACTCGCCCGACTACGTCGCACGCGTGGTCGAGCGTATGGGCGCGGACATGGAAGCGGTGGAAGGGGCGGCGAGCTTCGAGAACGTCGCGCTCAAGGATTACCGCGCCTCGCTCGCGGCGATCCGCGCCAGGTACGCGGGTACAAGAGTCGGCGCGACCGAGAGCATCTTCGCCTACACGGCCGCGGCCACCGGCCTCGACCTGGTCACGCCGCCTGCGTACATGAACGCCATCAGCGAGGGCGCGGACCCGGCGGCCGTCGACAAGGCGACCGTGCAGCGCCAGGTCCAGGACCGGGAGATGAAGGTCCTGGTGTTCAACGCCCAGAACTCGACGCCCGAGGTCCAGGCGCTCGTGGGCAAGGCGAAGGCGAACGGCATCGCCGTGGTCGCGATCACCGAGACGATGCAACCGGCTTCGGCGACGTTCCAGGACTGGCAGACCGCGCAGCTCCAAGCTCTCCTGCACGCGCTGGGCGATTAGTTACGAGCGCGCCGGCCGTCTTATCCGCAGAAGACGACAGAATTTCAGCAGGAGGTTTCACATGAGACTCGTCGCCACCGAATACGTATCGCTGGACGGCATCTTCGACGAGCCGGGCGAGTGGTCGTTTCCCTACTTCAACGAAGAGGCGATGCAGTACAAGTCGGACGAGCTCGCGACCGCGGACGCGCAGCTGCTCGGACGCAAGACGTACGAGGGTTTCGCCAAGGCGTGGCCGACGATGGAGGGCACGGGCGAGTTCGGCGTGAAGTTCAACAGCATGCCGAAGTACGTCGTCACCTCCACCCTCGACAAGCTCGAGTGGAGCGGCTCGACGCCCGTCAAGGGCGACGTCATCGCCGAGGTCCGCAAGCTGAAGGAGAAACCCGGCAACGATCTGCTGCTGCAGGGAAGCGGCACGCTGTTTCGGGCGCTCATGCGCGAGAACCTGATCGACCGCTACAAGCTGATGGTCCATCCGCTCGTTATCGGCCACGGCAACCACCTGTTCGGCGACGCCGGCGACCACGGCAAACTCGCGCTCGTCGACACGAGGCGCTTCACCACAGGGATCGTGATCCTGGAGCTCGAACCCGCGAAGTGACGGCGGCCGCGACGGTTCTCCTCGTCGCCACGGGGGCCGTCGCGGTCGCGTGCTGGTTCGCGGTGGTGCGCTCGCTGCCAGCGCTCGAGTACGCGGCCGAGCCGGGTCCTCTCGCTTCTGAGCTGGCGCGCAGGCGCTCGTCCGCTTCAAGGTCGGCCCTTGGTGCCGGCGAACCCGGCCGAGCTGGCCGCCTGGATCGGCGCGACGCTCCGGCGATACTTCACCGAACGAAGTGGCGACGATCGAGGACTTCCAGCGGTTGGAGATGCGCGTCGGCCGGGTCGTGCGAGTGGCCGATCTGCCCGAGGCGAGAAAGCCGTCGTTCCGGCTGACCATCGATTTCGGGCCGCTCGGCACGCGTGAGTCGGTGGCCGCGGCAAAGACCGACTACAGCGCCGAGGACCTGATGCACCGCCAGGTCGTTTGCGTCTTCAACCTGCCTCCGCGTCGCATCGCCGGAGTCAAGTCGGAGGTGCTCGTCCTCGCCGCCACCGAGACCGACGGCACGCTGAGGCTGCTGGTCCCGCAGCCCGCTGCGCAGCTCGGCAGCCACATCACGTAACCGTAAAATCGCGGAATGGCCCAGGCGACGATTCCCGGCGCGCACTCGTTCGGCGACCTCGAGAACCTTCGACCGGAGCTGACCGCTTACTGCTATCGCATGCTCGGCTCGCCGTTCGACGCCGAGGATGCGGTCCAGGACGCGTTCGTCCGCGCGTGGCGCGGCCGCGACCGCTTCGAGGGCCGCGCGGCCATGCGCTCGTGGCTGTACCGGATCGCGACGAACGTGTGCCTCGACCTGCTCAAGAGCAAGAAGCGCGTGACGCCGATGGACCTCGGCCCGGCGCGCGAGCCGGTCGAGGCCAACCTCCACGTTCCGAACGAGGTCACGTGGCTCGAGCCCATCCCGCTCGTGCTGATCGCGCCCGAACGCGACCCCGCCGACGTCGCGGTCGCCAACGAGTCCATCCGGCTCGCGTTCGTGGCCGCGCTGCAGCGGCTGCCGGCCCTCCAGCGCGCGGTCCTCATCCTGCGCGAGGTCCTCGACTGGCAGGCTTCCGAGGTGGCGGAGCTGCTGGAGACCTCGGTCGCGTCTGTGAACAGCGCGCTGCAGCGCGCCCGGGCCACGCTCGCGGGAGCGAACGCCGGCGAGCCGGGCAAGACGCGCACTCTCTCCGCGGCCGATCGAGCGCTGCTCGATCGTTACATCGGCGCCTTCGAGCGGTACGACGTGAATGAGCTCACCGCGCTCATCAAAGAGGACGCACGCCAGTCGATGCCGCCGTTCGACCTGTGGCTCGAGGGCCGCGACGACATGATGCGGTGGTGGTTCGGGCCGGGGATCCTGTGCAAGGGATCACGCGTCGTGCCGGCGCCGACGGCCAATGGGATGCCTACGTTCGGCCAGTACAAGCCCTCGGCGAACGGCGGCTACGAGCCCTGGGCGCTCCAGGTCCTGGACGTGTCAGACGGACGGATCGCCGAGATCACCTTCTTCCTCGACACCGAGCGGCTGTTCCCGCTGTTCGGGCTGCCGTTGGGGCTCGGCGCGTAGGACGGCGGCCAGGCCGCACAGCCGGATCAGCTCGACCAGTCGCGGGCTGGGGTCGCGCAGGACCAGGCCGCGCCCGCGCCGGCGCGCCTCGAGCCCCAGTCGCGCGAGCCGGTCGACCAGCCCCAGGTCGGTGACCTCCGAGCGGGCGCAGTCCACGACGACCGGTTCGGTCCCCATCGGAGTTCTGACCGCCGCGCGCCGGCGAACTCATCGGAAAAGCGAAGGATGAAGCACACAAGCCCGAGGCGCCGGATCACCGGGTCGAGGTGGACGCCTGGGCCGCGCGGTGACGCCCCGCGCGCTAACGCTGTGCTTCCAGCTCGTCCCGGCGCCTCTGCCAGTAGGCGAGGCGGTGCCTGAACCGCTCGAGCTGAGTTAACAGCACGGGCAGGTTGGTCGCCTCCGCCTCCCGCCGCGCCGAGTCCTGCATCTTCGGGATGTGGAACGCCAGTGTGTCGAACAGGTGTTGCTCGAGCTCGACGAGCTGTTGATATACCGCAACCCAGCGCTCCACCTCGGCCAGCGAATCCGAGCCCGGATCTTCGCCGGCGAGGGGCTTTTCCAGATCGGCGCCGACATTGGCCGCCTGAGCAGCCTCCTCTTCCTGGGAGGCCATTGACATATATTGCGCGCTTAACGCCAGGGGCTACGTCTCCTCCGCCGGTCGCTCATCGGGATGGCCGGTGTTGCCGAAGGCGATGCGGTCGCGGACGACGCGCGCGCGGCCGAGCAGGCGGGAGCGCTGGAGGGCGTCCTCGCCGAAGCGGTCGCGGATCTTGTCCATTGCCGCCTCGAGCCTCATCACGCGCGGCAGCGCCGGCTCGACGAACAGGTCGAGCTGCCCCGCGGCCGCGTCGCTGAGCCCGGACAGGCCGACGCCGAGCGTGCCGATCGTGAGGCGCGGGTCGCGGGCGGCGAGCAGCTTCAGCGCCGCCTGGTAGATCTCGTCGCCCGTCGAGACGGGACGTGGCTGCTTGGCCTGTTTCGAGAAGCCGCCGCCGTCGGGGCGGTAGACCGCGCCGACCGAGACGATGCTCCCCTTGCGGCCCGCGGCGCGCAGCCGCCTACCCACCATATCGGACAGCCGCATGAGCAGCTCTTCTAGGTCTTTCTGGGAGGCCGTCGCGCGGGCCATCACATGGGAGTGGCTGTAGCTCTTGCGCACCGCGTGCTCGAAGCCGCCGACCTCGAAGCCGCGCAGGCGCATGCTCCAGCCCTTGGCGTGCTCGGGGTGCATGCCGGCGAGGCGGAGCCGCGGCGTCGTCGCGCGGAGGAACTGCACGGGAGTGTGGATGCCCGCACGCGCCAGCCGTCGCGCGGTCGCGTCGGCGATGCCGGAGAGGTCGGTGAGCTGCAGGCGCTCGAACGTCGCGACCAGGTTGGTGTGGTCGATGCGCTGAAGGCCGTCGCGCTTGTCGAGGTTGGAGGCCTGCTTCGCCATCCAGATCGAGGTCGAGATGCCGATCGACGCGGTGACGCACTCGCCGATCTCCTCTCTGACCGCCTTTTTGATCGCCCGCGCGACGCCTTCGGGGCCGAGCTTGTCGAGGTTGGGCGTGCCCGCGAGGTCGAGCGAGGCCTCGTCGATCGACATGCGCAGGACGTCGGGGCTGTGCCTGCGCATGATCTCGACGAGCCTGTCCGAGACGGCGCGATAGCGCGGTGGGTTGGGCTCGCGGACGATGACGGCGGGGAAGAGCGCCTTCGCCTCGAAGACCTTCATGCCGGTCTTGATGCCGCGGTCGCGGGCCTCGCGCGAGGACGAGACGATGGTCGCCGCATCCGTGGCGTAGGCGGCGATGGCGAGGACCTTGCCTCGGAGCGCGGGGTCGTGCTGCTGCTCGATCGAGGCGAAGGCGCAGTTGAGGTCGACGACGAGGGTGGTGGGGGCGGCCGTGTTCAGCCCGAGCTCCTCGGACGCGATCACGCACAAATGTTCGCATCAATCGACCGATGTGGCAACAGACATCCGCGATTGCCGGCGTTCGAACGCTTAGAGCGCCCTGATTCCGCTCGAGTGCCGGCACTCGCGGTCTTAACAGGCGGGGTTGGCGGCACGCGGCTGAGCGCCGATGCTTGCTGCGATGGCGCGAACCCCTCTGCTCCCCAGGCAGTTGTTGAAGGGGCCCTTTACGGTCGAGGAGGCGAGGCGAGCGGGAATCGACCGCTCGCACCTTCGCGGCGCGAGTTGGACGAGGCTCGGCCGGTCCACATATGTCTGGTCGATGCTCGCCGCCGACCCAATGCAGGCCCTGGCTGCAGCCCTTCGTCGGCTACCCGACGGATCCGCATTCTCCGGGCTGACCGCCGCTTGGCTCCATGGCATCGACGTCAAGCCACCCCCGCCGGTCGAGGTGACAGTGCCGCCAGGCGCCGGCATTTCGATGCGGTCGGGCATCACGCTGCGGCGATGCAGCCTGGGGAGGGGAGACATCGTCCGCGTTCGGGGCGTACCCGCGACGTCCGCCGTGCGCACCGTTGTCGAGGTTTGTTCTCGCCTCGATCTCGTCGAGGCGGTCGTCATCGCAGACGCTGCGCTGCACAGGAAGCTCGTTCGCCATGACGAGTTGACCGGCTGGGCATCAAAGAACGCAGGCCGCCGCGGAATGAAGAACCTCCGCCGCGTGCTGGACGCGGCGGAGCCTGGGTCTGAATCGCCGATGGAATCGCGGCTGAGAATGGTCCTGATCGCGGGCGGTCTTCCGCGTCCTCGCGCCCAGGTCTCCATTCACGATCGATGGGGCCGCTTCGTCGGGCGGCCAGACCTCTATTACGAGCGACAGCGCCTCGGCATCGAATACGACGGAGCCGTGCATCGAGACACGCTCGCTGACGACAATCGTCGGCAGAACAAGTTGTTACGAGCCAATGTGCGCCTGCTCCGCTTCACCGCCGCGGACGTGCTTTCGAATCCGGACTCAATTGTGCGCCAGGTGTCCGACATGCTCGAACTCGCGAGTGCCGGCAATGGAACGTCTGCGCCGCAGCAATTCCGCTCCGACGCCGGCACTCGAGCCATAAGGAGCTAGACCGCCGAGAACCGGCGGTCCTCAGTCTCGAGACGCGTCGTCCAGCGGCAGCGTCAGGGTGAACTCGCTGCCGACGCCTGGCTTCGTCTGCAGCGTGACCTTGCCCCCGTGCCGGTCGGCGATCTCGCGGCAGAGAAACAGCCCAAGCCCGGTGCCGGGGATGCTGATGTTCTGCTCGGT
Organism: uncultured bacterium; assembly: GCA_966423695.1. Lineage (GTDB taxonomy): Bacteria > Chloroflexota > Dormibacteria > Dormibacterales > Dormibacteraceae > 40CM-4-65-16. The sequence goes on from CBJLKR010000017.1 coordinate 8,064, forward strand.
CGGCAGCCGGCCGAACCGCTTGAACAGCAGCGGCAAGTGCTCGCCGTCGATGCCGATGCCCTGGTCGCGCACGCTGAGGAACCCATAACCGTCGCGCTGCCCCGTCGTCACGCAGACCTCTCCGCCGTCGGGCGAGTACTTGACTGCGTTGTCGACGAAGTTCGTCACGATGGTCGCGATACGCGCGTGGTCGCCGCACACGATGAGCGGCCGACTGTCGGTCGACATCAAGAACTCATGGTTGGGGTTCAAGGCACGGAAAGAGGCAACCTGCTCCACCGCGAGCTCGGAGAGGTCGAATCGCTCCCGGAACAACTGAAAACTCTCCTGCTCGAGGCGCGCCGTCTCGAGCATCTGCTCGATGAGCATGTCCATCTGCGCGAGCTTCGTCTCGAGCAGCCTAGCGACCGCCGGGATCTGCTCGGCGGGGATCGCGCCTTCCTGCAGCATCGAGTTGTAGCCGCGCAGCACCGTCATCGGCCCGCGCAGCTCATGCGACGCGAGGTTTAGAAACTCCGTCTTCGTGTGCTCGAGCTCGGCCATGCGCTCGGCATGCTCACGCAGGCGTGCCGCTTCAGCGTCACGCTCGGCGTTGAGGCGCTGCTCCGCGGCATGCTTGTCGGTGAGGTCACGAGTGACCTTGCCGAAGCCCCGAAGCCGGCCGGTCTCGTCCCGCAGCGCGGTGATCACCACGCTCGCCCAGAAGCGGGTGCCGTCCTTGCGTACGCGCCAGCCCTCCTCCTCGTAGCGGCCTTCGCGCTTGGCGATCTCGAGCTCCCAGTCGGGCTTGCGGCTGCGCGCCTCCTCGTCGGGATAGAAGACCGAGAAGTGGCGGCCGATGATCTCGCTTGCGCTGTAGCCCTTGATCCTCTGTGCGCCCTCGTTCCACGTCAGGACGTACCCCGACGGGTCGAGCATGAAGATCGCGTAGTCGATCACGCTCGAGACGAGGAGCGCAAGCTGATCGCCGAGTGTCCTCGGCTCCGGATTCCCCACTCTCCGCAGCACCAACCAGCTTCGAGTCTACGATCTTCAGCCCCAGACGGCGTGCGCCACGCGGCCGACCAGCTCGAGCTTGCGGCGCTGGTCGTCGAGGCTCAGACGGTTGCCCTCCATCGTCGACGCGAACCCGCACTGGGGACTCAGGGCCAGACGCTCGAGCGGGATGTAGCGCGACGCCTCCTCGATCCGGCGTTTCAACTCCTCCTCGCTCTCCAGCGCCGGCTTCTTGGTGGTCACCAGCCCGAGCACGACGGCGCGGTCCTCAGGCACGTGCTTCAGTGGCTCGAAACCGCCCGAGCGCTCGTCGTCGTACTCGAGCAGGAAGCGCGAAAACTTCGTCCGCTCGAAGATCCTCGCGATCGGCTCATAGTCGCCCTCGGCATAGAACTTGCTCTGGTTGTTGCCGCGGCAGATGTGGATGGCGAAGGTCACTCCCGGATGGCCCTCGATGATGGCGTTGTCCATCTCGATGCATGTATCGATCAGCTTCTCGGGATCGCTGCCCCGCTTGCGATAGCCCTCGCGCAGCTCGGGATCGAGGAGGGCCGCGTACTGCGGCGCGTCGATCTGGACGTAGGTGCAGCCCAGGCGCACGAGCTCGTCAACCTCGCGCCTGCTGTACGCCACGATGTCGGCGAGGTACGCGTCGCGCGTCGGATACGCGGCCTTCGACTTTTCCGGGTCGTAGTACGCCGCCGCCTGCTGCGCGCTGATCATCGTCACCTTGGCCGAGTGCTTCGTGCGCGCGCGCAGGTACGTGAATTCCTCGGCCGCCATGCTGCGCCGGGGCTGCAGGCGCTCGACCACGACCGGGCGCTGGAAGACGAGCTGTTCACCGCTCTCATCCCGAAATGGGATCGCCCACCCGCCGAACTTGTCGAATCCCGACATCGCGTCGACCAGGTGGCCGAAGAACGCGTAGCGCCGCTGCTCGCCGTCGGTGATGACGTCGATCCCAGCGCCGACCTGCAGGTCGATCGCCTGGTCGACGGCCCGGTCCTCCGCCTCCTTGAAGCCCGCGGCATCGAGCGCGCCCGAGTCCAGCGCCTTGCGGGCCTCGACCAGGAAGGCCGGCCGGAGAAGGCTGCCCACAACCTCGGCGCGCGCGTGCTCTCTCACCCGATCGGGAGCATGATGACAGTCACGGATGGGCAGGCGAAATCGCGGTGCGGACGACTGAGCAGGCGCACCGGAGTCCCGCACGGCGCGTGCGGTGTCCGGGAACTCGATGGCGTCAGCCCTCGCCGGTGGCGAGCGGGGCGATCCCGTAACCCTGGTTGCGGGCGACGGTGATGACCTCTTCCAGCCCGATCTGGCGCAAGCGAATCCGCAGACGCATGATGTAGGTCCGCACCTGCGCGTCGGAGAGCCGCGAGTTCTGCCACGCAAGCGTGGCGAGCTGCCTGCTCGTGAAGGGCCGCTTCGGATGGCGGAGCAGGAAGTCGAGAAGGTCCGCCTCGCGGCGTGTGAGCTTCAGCGTCTTGCCCGCGTAGGTCAGCGTGTTGTTGCTGCGGTCGATGGTCACGCCGGCGAGCTCCGCATGGCGGTCGCGCCACGTCGCCAGCCTGTCTTCCGTCCATACCAGGTGCCGGCGGAGATCGTCAACCTCGGGCGACCCGTTTGCGCGCGCAATCACGGAGCGGAGGACCGACGCCATCTCCTCGTAGATCGCGATCCATCCGGCAACCTCGCCCAGCGCCGATGTCGCCAGGTCCTCGCCCGGCAGGTCGGTCAAGTCATCCGGAGGTTGTCTTGCCCACCGGGTACCTGTTCCAGCCTACACCCCCCAATGACACGTTTTTTGACTCCCGTTGTTGCGTTCAGGGAACTAAATTTCACCGTGGCATGGCTGCGGGGGGCAGCGGGGTTACCAGGTCTCGACGGGGGTCAACGACCGGGCAGGGGGCCGAGGTCCGGAGGGAGGGCCTGGCCCCTTTGCCGCTGACAGAGCTGTACGTGCCCGCGATCGACAGCCTGGAGGAGATCTGCGACTGGCTGGGCACGTTCCGGGAACGCCTTCGCCTGGCTCGTTCGGAGGACCGTCCCCGCGTGGCCGCGATGGTCCATGAGCTCGAAGCCCGTTACAACGTGAGGCGGGCCGAGCTGTCCTAGAGGCGATGACGCGGCGCGCCCGCGTCATCACGGTGCTGCTCGACCGCGCGTCCCATCCAACCAGAGGCCCCTCGACACTCGTCCGTACAATCGCGATTGCTCAATGCCGACAAGCCAAGCTCAGGAGCTGCCGGCCTGGCTGGACGAGGCTCGCAGGCGCGGGATCCTGAGCCGGCTGCCGGACGACATCGTGGCCGGGGTCATCAGGGGCGGCCGGCGAGCCGCTTATCCGGGCGGAGCGATGGTCCCGGCCACTGAAGAGCGCGCCTGGGCTGCGATCGTCTTGCGCGGGTGCATGCGGGTGTTTGTCCCGTCGAGGGATGGCGCTCAGATCACACTGCGCTACATGCGCGCGGGCGACATGATCGGAGCGTTCGACGGCACCACGACGGCGCTGGCCCGGAGCGTCCAGACCATGCGTGACTCCGAGGTGCTGCACATCGACGCCGCGAACCTGCAGGCACTGGCCCGCACCGACGCGCCGCTCGCCTACGAGATGCTGGTCGAGACGACGCGCATGCTCCGGCTTGCGCACCGCGCATACAGCATCCGGGCATTCGGCTCGGTGAGTCTCCGCGTCGCCAGCGCCATCCTCGACCGCGCCCGGGCCTGCGGCGGGGCCGAGACCGGTACGGTGGTGTCGGGCACCCAGCATGAGCTCGCGATCGCGGCCGGGACGGTGCGCGAGGTGGTCGCGACGGCCCTGCATGGGTTGAGGCAGGAGGGAATCGTCGACGTCCACCGCGGGCGGTTGGTGATCCGCGATTACGAACGCCTCTTCCGCGAGGCCGACGGCGGCCTCGGGCTGGCCGGCGCCATCGACTGAAGACGCGCCTCCTCAGAGCGGGGAGACGGCCACCTCGACCTTGCGCGTCCGCGGGCCGTCCCACTCGCAAAGGAAGACCGCCTGCCAGGTCCCGAGGGCCAGCTTGCCGCCGCGAACCGGCGCGGTGCACGACGGCCCGACCAGGATCGTCTTGATGTGCGAATCCGAATTGCCCTCGGCGTGCTCGAACACCGCTTCCTTGGGCACCAGCTCGGCCAGGTGCGACTCGACGTCGGCGGCGACGTCCGCGTCGGCGCCCTCGTTGATCGTCACCCCGGCCGTCGTGTGGGGAACGAAGACATGGCACACGCCGTTTTCGATGCTGGAGCGCTCCACCGCCTCGGCGACCCGCTCGGTGATGTTCAACAGCTGAGCTCTGCGCGTCGTCCGGACCTCGAATGTGAGCCAGCTCACGGCGCCAATCATCCCGCAGGCCGGGGACGTTTGCGCCTCGGCCGGTCTGGGTAAGACCGAAGGTGCATGCAGATCCCAACCAGCACTTCCACGTGGCTTGACGAATCCGAGGCCGACGACCGCCGAGTTGCGGGCGAGGCCACGCCGGCCCTCGCCGACGTCCTCTCCGGCATCGACGGCCGGCCTGCCGCCGCCGCCGAGACGGTCGACGCCGACGCCGACGCCCTCGGCGCGTACCTGCGGGAGATCGGGCGGGGTTCGCTGCTCACCAAGGAGCAGGAGGTCGAGCTGGCCAAGCAGATCGAGAAGGGTTCCCGCGCCGCGCGCGCCCGCATGACCGAAGCCAACCTGCGGCTGGTCGTTTCGATCGCGAAGAAGTACCAGGGACGGGGCATGCCGCTGCTCGACCTGATCCAGGAGGGCAACGTCGGCCTCATGCGCGCCGTCGAGAAGTTCGACCACAAGCGCGGCTTCAAGTTCTCGACGTACGCGACCTGGTGGATCCGCCAGGCGGTGCTTCGCGCCATCGGCGACCAGGCCCGGACGATCCGGCTTCCGATCCACATCGGCGACCAGACGAACAAGCTGGTGCGCATCTCCGACCGGCTGCGCGACTCCCTTGGACGGCAGCCGACCGACGAGGAGATCGCCGAGGAGCTGGGCCTGACCACGCTGGAGGTCCAGGCGCTGCGCCAGACCGCGCGCGACACGGTCTCCCTGGAGACGCCGATCGGCGAAGAGGGGGACACCGAGCTGGGGCACCTGATCGAGGACGCGAACGCCGAGTCACCGGCCAACGCGGCGCTGCGGACCGACCTGAAGGACCAGGTGGACGATGTGCTGCGTGGTCTAGCGCCTCGGGAGCGCCGGGTCCTGCAGCTGCGGTTCGGGCTGACCGACGGGCATCAGCGCGCCCTGGACGAGGTGGCGCGGCGGCTCGGGACGAGCCGGGAGACGGTGCGGCAGCTGGAGCGGAGCGCCCTGGACAAGCTGCGGCGCACGGGCCGGGCGGCGGCGCTGCGGAGCTACGCCTCGACCTAGCCGCTCTACCCGTAAACGAGGTCCGAGGTCCGTTTGTATCCAAACGGCCCACTGCGATGGGCCTGAGCCGGAACGTTGTATCCAAACGGCCCACTGCGATCGGCCTGACCCGGCCTGTTGTATCCAAATGGACCGTAGCGGCACTGCGGACCGGGCCCTTTGTATCCAAACGCCGTCGGAGCGCCGAGGCTTTGCTGGGCGCGATGCTGATCCCCTGGGCGTGCGCGTTGGCACGCGGGCGATCCACGCTTAGACTGACTGCGCTCGTTGTCGTTCGCATGTTTTCAGGTGGAGGAGACGTCTATGCCGCGGGCCAAGCAGTTGACGATCAACGTCCCTGACAGGCCGGGGATGCTCGGGGAGGTGGCCGCCGCCCTCGGGGCCAAGAAGGTCAACATCAAGGGCATGACCGCCGCCGCGATGCAGGGCGGCGGAATGATCTGGCTGGTGGTCGACAAGACCGCCGCCGCCAAGAAGGTCTTCGCCCAGAACGGCTGGGACGCAAAGGAGGACGAGGTCCTCGCCGTCACGCTCTCGGATACGCCCGGCTCGCTCGGCCGCTTCGCGACCAAGCTCGGCAAGGCCGGCGTGAACATCACGTTCGCGTACGCCGGCTCGGCCGGGAGCGCGCGCAAGATGACCGGCTACTTCGGCGTGTCCGACATAAGAGGAGCGCTCAAGGTCAAGCCTTAGGGCGCGTAGTCGCCCAGGCCGCGCTCGAGCCGGCCGAAGACCCGCCGCGCGCGCCTGCGGAAGTCTTCGGCCAGGCCCGGGCCGCGGCGTCCTGCCGCGATCTGCTCCCGGGTGTAGGCGACCAGCGCGCGGTGCGCCGCCATGAGGCTCGCCGCGACGACCCTGGCCTCGACCCCGGCGGACAGCGCCGCCGCCAGGCGCTCCGTGTACTCGTCCACGATCTGCAGCTCGCGCGCCTGGAGTGACGGGCTGGAGGCGATGATCCTGCCCGCGCGCAGGATTGCCTCCGCGCGCTGAGGCAGGGCGAGGTTCGACGCGCCCAGCAGCACGCGACGCCGGAAAGCATCGAGAGCACTCTCGCCGGGAGGTCGCTTCGCCACCGCCTCTACAAGCTGCTCTTCGAAGAACTGCATCCCGGCGTAGAACAGGTCCTCCTTCGTCGGGAAGTGGTTGAAGACCGTCATCTCGGACACGTTCGCCTCTCGGGCGACGTCGGCCACGGTCACCGAATCGAAGCCGCGGCGCGCAAACAAGCGTTGCGACGCGTCGAAGATGTCCTCGCGCGTCCTCTGCTTCTTGCGCTCGCGCAGCCCGGGCACGGAATTAGTTTAGTGGCATAATTGTTATAGTCACTAAAGTCCACCGCGAACGCGGCATTAAGGGGGGTTGGGGATGAGCTGGTACTCGATCGCGTTGTTCTTCCACATCGTCGGTGCGGTGCTGCTGTTCGTACTCCTGACGGTCGAGGGCATGACGCTCCGCGCCGGGAACGCGGGAGCGCGGCTCAACCGGACGCTGGGACCCGTCTCGTTGGTGTTGATCGTCGTGCCGGGCCTTTACATGGTCGCCACCGACGCCGGCTGGACCGCATGGGTGATCGTCGGCCTGGTCGCGTACGGCCTCATCGCGGGGCTCGGCGCGTACACGGGGATCAGCGTCCTGCGCGGAGGGATATCGCGGGCCGCGGCGACGACGTCGTGGCTCGTGCGCACCGGGATCGCGCTGGGCGTCGTCTTCGACATGACGGTCAAGCCGGGCGCGCTCGCCTCGGTGGCCGCTGCGATCGCGGGCGGCCTGCTCGTCGCGGCGGCGGGCTTGACAGCGGGGAGGCAGGCGCTGTATTCTTCCGACTAGTTAATTAGCTAGGCGGAGAAATACAGGCAGTGGCAGGAGACCAGTTGAGCGTCACGTTCGCAGCCCTCGCCGATCCCACCCGGCGGGCGATCCTCGCGCGTCTCTCCCGTGGGGAGGCACCGGTCACGGAGCTGGCCAAGCCGTTCGACCTGAGCCTTCCCGGCATCAGCAAACACCTGAAGGTGCTGCAGCGGGCCGGCCTGATCACGCAGGGCCGGAACGCCCAGTGGCGGCCCTGCCGTCTCGAGCCGGCGCGCCTCAAAGAGGCGTCCGAATGGGTGGGAGAGTACCGGCGCTTCTGGGACGAAAGCTTCCAGCGCCTGGACGACGTGTTGCAGGAAATGATTCAAAAGGAGAAGGACGGAGATGTCGACTCAGGGAGAAAGGACGATGCCCAGGACTGAGTACACGATCGAGCCCGGCAAGCAGGAGGTCATCTCCGAGGTGATCCTCGACGCGCAGCGCGAGCTGGTGTTCAAGGCCTACACCGACCCCAAGCTCTTCGCGCGCTGGTGGGGGCCCCGGCGGTACACCAACATCGTCAAGAAGTTCGACTCGCGGCCGGGTGGCGAATGGCACGTCGTCCAGCGCGGGCAGGACGGCGGCGAGCACGGGTTCCGCGGCGTCAACCACGACGTCGTCGCGCCCGAGCGGATCTGCCAGACGTTCGAGTACCTCGGTGTGCCCGGCCACGTCGCGCTGCAGACCGCCACGTTCGAGTCCCTCGGCAACAAGACGAAGGTCGTCGCCCAGATCGTGTTTCAGTCGGTGATGGATCGGGACGGCATGGTTTCGTCCGGGATGAGGTCCGGCGCCGACGAGTCGATGGAGCGCCTCGCCGAGCTCCTCGACGAGATGAAGGCGGGCAAGTGACGAAAGAGGTCGACCAGTACATCGCGGCTGCGCCCCGTGCGGCGCAGCCGCACCTCCGCCTGCTCCGCGCGATCATCCGCGAGGAGGCGCCGAAAGCGGAAGAGGTCTTCAGCTACAGGATGCCGTCCTACACGTACATGGGGAAGCTCATGTACTTCGCGTCCTTCAAGAGCCACATCGGCCTTTACCCGGTGGGCAACACCGACAAGCATCTCGGGATGAGCAGGTACATGACCGGCAAGGGCACCTATCAGTTTCCGCTCGACCAGCCGCTGCCCGAGGCCGAGCTGCGCCGCCTGGTCAGGACGCGGGTCAAGGAGAACGAGGCGAAGGCGAAAGGGCGGGCAGCCTCTCTCCCAGCTTCGAGTGCGCGATCAGCTTCTCGAGCCGGCGCCTCTTCGTCTCGTCGCGCTTCGCGCTCATGACCCAGAAGGCGGCCGTCCTCCGGTAGTACGGCGGCTGCGCCTCGAAGAAGGCCCAAGCCCATTTGTGCTTCCGGAACTCCGCCTCCGCCGGCGAGTCGAATCCGCGGACCCGGCTCTCATACGAATAGACGCGCGAGCGCGCTTCGTCCCGACGCTCGAAGGCGGCCCGTCCGCTGGGATGGACCAGGCCGAGGCGCTCGAGCTCCTTGAAGCGCTTGATGTTGACCGCGCTCCAGATGCTTCCCTTCCGCCTCGGGGTGATCCGCTGCGCCCAGACATGCTCGCCGTGGGAGTGGCGCACGCTGTCGATCCACCCGAAGCACAGCTCCTGGTCGACGACCTCCTGCCAGGTGATCGACTGCCGGCCGGAGCGCTTGCTGTAGTAGCCGAGCCAGAGCACCGTCGCCTTGTCATGGTTGGCCTCGAACCACGCGCGCAGCTCGGCCGGGGTGGCGAAGAACGTGACGTTGCTCGGCGCCGGCATGCCGCCAGAATCTACGCGTGGACGTGCCCGAGGACCGCGGCCGCTTCTACAACGACATCGCCGGCGGCAGCCGCGACCGCCTGGCCGCGATCTCGGACGGCATCTTCGCGGTGAGCATGACGCTCCTCGTCCTGGGCCTGGTCGTCCCGACCGTGAAGGAGCATGAGCTGGCGTCCGCGCTCGCCGGCCTGCTGCCGCACGTGGTGACTTACGTCCTGAGTTTCATGACGCTCGGCATCTTCTGGGTCGGCCAGCAGACGCAGCTCAGCCGGATCGAACGCTCGGACCGCGACTACACGTGGATCATGCTCGCGTTCCTGCTCTTCGTCACGCTCGTGCCGTTCTCGACGCAGGTCCTCGCCGCGTACTACCAATCGCGACTGGCGCTGGTCGAGTACTGGCTGAACATCCTGGTCCTCGGCTCGATCCTCCTCGCCGGCGCCGAGTACGCCGCCCGCGCCGGCCTGTTCGCCGAGCAGGCGAAGCAGGCCATCCTGAGCGCGGTCCGCCGCCGGGTCTACGGGGCCCAGGTCCTCTACCTGGTCGCCGTCGCGCTGTGCGTGATCGACACCCGGCTGAGCATCGGCCTGATCGTGCTCATCCAGCTCAACTACGCGATCGCCCCGCGCGTCCCCTTGCTGCGCCGCCTATAGCGGTCGAACCGCCCTCCCGCGCCCATAGAATGGCGCGCTGATGAGCGACGACTCACCGCCCCGCGGCGCGCTTTCCGGTCAGGTCGCGGTCGTCGTCGGCGGAGCCAGCGGCATCGGCCGGACCGCGGCCAAGGCGGTGGCCCAGCAGGGGGCAAGGGTGGTCGTCGCCGACATCGACACCCAGCGGATGGAGCGGACCGTCGACGAGATCCTGCACCTCGGCACGGCCGACTCGGCCCTCGCGCTCGCGACCGACGTCCGCAGCGACGGCTCGGTCAGGGCCATGGCCGAGGACGCGATCAAGGCCATGGGCCGGGTCGACATCGTTTTGAACATGGCCGGCGTCTTCCTCCAGGGCCCGCTGCAGAAGATGAGGACGGCCGACTGGCGCTGGGTGTTCGACACGAACCTCTTCGGCACGGTGCGCACGGCGATGGCGTTCGTGCCGCACATGGTCGAGCGCGGTTCCGGCCACATCGTCAACGCGACCAGCGCCGCCGGCGGCCCGACGACGATCCCTTACGACAGCTGCTCCGCCGCCGTGATTGCGTTCACGAACGGGCTCGCCGCGGAGCTGAAGGGCAAGGGCGTCACGGCATCCGTGTTCGCCACCGGCGCCGGGGCGCGGATCGGCCAGAACACGCGCTCCCGCGGCATGGGCCGGATCCTGCATCCAGCGGATGACCTCGAGGAGGTCGCGACGCCCAACGGCGAGGTCATCGAC
>CBJLKR010000018.1:0-18134 GCA_966423695.1 uncultured bacterium
GGCGACGCCGAGAGGCCGCGGCTTGCGGTTCGGGAAGGCCCACTCGAGCTTGTCGGCCCAGCCCGCGTAGTAGAAGAAGTGCGCCGCCGCCAGTGGGATGTCGACGTCGCGCGACTCCTTGATGGGCTTGCCGCCGTCCATCGTCTCGACGACCGCGAGCTCGCGCGAGCGCTCCTGGAGGATGCGCGCGATGCGGAAGATGTAGCGCGCGCGGCCCGACGGTGCGAGCCGCGACCACGAGTCGAACGCCTTCGTCGCCGCCTTCACCGCGCGGTCGACGTCGACGGCGTCGGCCTCGGCGACTTCGGCGAGCGTCTTCTCGGTCGCCGGGTTGATGGTCGGGAAGCGCTTCTTGCTGTGCGCGTCGACCATCTTGCCGCCGATGAACAGGCCGTAGCGGGGCGAGATCTTGACGTGATCGACCGCCTCGGGCGCAGGCGCGTACTCGAAGACCTGCTTGGCGAGCGCCTCCGTCTGCTTCTTCGTGATCGCCATCAGTCCACCGTGAAGTAGTCCGGCGACTGGTAGGCGCCGGTGCGTTCCTTGTCGATCTGCATCAGGACGTCGTTCAGCAGCGTCGACGCGCCGAGGCGAAGCCGATCGGGGGTCATCCACTCCGGGCCCAGCGTCTCGTAGGTGAGCACGAGGTAGGTGATCGCCTGCTTCGCAGTCCGGATGCCGCCCGCGGCCTTGAATCCGACCGGCCTGCCCGTCTCGCGCACGAAGTCGCGGATGGCCTCCATCATCACCAGCGCGACCGCCGGCGTCGCCGCGGGCTGCACCTTGCCGGTCGAGGTCTTGATGAAGTCCGCGCCGGCGGCCATGGCGAGGATGCTCGCGCGCCGGACGGCGTCGTAGTTGCCCAGCTCGCCGGTTTCGAGGATCACCTTCAGGTGCGCCCCGCCGCACGCCTCCTTGACGGCGACGATCTCGTCGTAGACGCGCTGGTAGTCGCCGGAGAGGAAGGCGCCGCGGTCGATGACCATGTCGATCTCGTGCGCTCCGGCGCGCACCGCCTCCTCGGTCTCCGCGACCTTGATCGAAGTGAAGCTCTGGCCGGATGGAAAAGCGGTCGCGACCGACGCGATCTTCACGTCGGTGCCGCGCAGGTGCGCGACGCAGTCCGCGATGCGCAGGGGGTAGACGCAGACGGCCGCGACGGACGGCACCGTCGGGTCGCCAGGCTTGGGACGCACGGCCTTGGCGCACATCGCGGCGACCTTGCCGGGCGTATCGGCGCCCTCGAGGGTCGTCAGGTCCATGCACCTCACCGCCAGGTCGAGCGCCCACAGCTTGGAGGACTTCTTGATCGAGCGTTTGCCCAGCGAGGCGGCGCGCTCCTCGGCGCCCACCTGGTCGACGCTTCGCACGCCGCGCATAAGCGAGCCGAGGTGGGTGAGGGAGAGGGCCGTCGCCATGAGGGGGATTATGCGACGCCGGCTTGCGGCGCCTGAATCGCTCGGCTAGAAGCCGCTGTAACTGACGTCCAGCACGCCGGAATCCGAGAGCACACCGCGGGGCGGCCCTGCGCGTCCGCGATGCGTGCCGATGGGCCCGCCACAGTCCTTCCATCCGCCTCTCCCCTTGGCGCGCTGGCGGTGGCACGCTCGGTGCGGAGGTGGTTCACATGACGAAGTCCACGGTCACGAAGACCTGGATCGCCGGCCTTGTCGTACTTGCCGCGGGCCTTGTGGCGGCGATGGTCGGAGTCGCGCTGATGCTGGCGTACGGCGGAACGTTCACACAGGCGACCGACCCGAACCAGATGAAGTTCGTCCCCGACTACAGCGGATTCTTCTGGACGACGATCTGGGTGATCGTTCTCGGCGGAATCCTGGCCGCGGTCGGCGGCATCGTCCAGCTCGCGGCCTGGATCGGCGCGCTTGTCAACAGCTACCTGCTGCCTGACAAGACGTGGTTTGCCGTGGTTCTGATCGGTGGCGTGCTCGGCTTGGCCTTCGGCCTGATCGGCTTTGGGGCCATGGTCGCGTACGTGATCGCCGCTCCGGACGGCGCTCTGTACCGCAAGCCGCAGATTCCGGCGGCCGCACCGTCGGCGCTCGCTCCTACCAGCTGACCATCCGTTTCCCCCGCAAGAGGCGCGGGCCGCGAGGCCCGCGCCGCCTCCTCTCACTCCGGCAAACTCCAGGGCCATGAGGATCGCCGACCTCAACTGGATGCAGGTCGAGGAATACCTGCGCCGCGACGACCGGATCGTCCTGCCGCTCGGCTCGACCGAGCAGCACTCGTACCTCTCCCTCGCGACCGACGCCATCCTGGCCGAGCGCGTCGCGGTCGAAGCCGCGGAGCCTCTGGGCGTGCCGGTCCTACCCGCGCTCGCCTTCGGCGTCACGCCCTACTTCGCGGCCTTCCCCGGCAGCCCCAGCGTCACGCCCGAGACGTACGTCGCGTTCGTCGGTGAGCTGCTCGAGTCGCTGCGTGGACAGGGCTTTCGGCGCTTCCTGCTCGTCAACGGCCATGGAGGCAATGCGCCCGTGCGCCGGCTCGAATCTCCAGGCATCGTCGTCCACGACTGGTGGAGCGCGCCTCGCACGCGTGCCGTCGTCGACGAGATCGACCCTCAGGCGTCGCACGCGTCCTGGATGGAGAACTTCCCATGGACGCGCCTTGCCGGCGTCGTGGTGCCGGACGGTCACAAGCCCAGCACGCCGCGCACGTCCGACGATCCGCGCGAGGTGCGGCTGCGCATCGAGGACGGGTCGTTCGGCGGCTGGTGGCAGCGACCCGACGAGGACGTGCTTCGCCTGTGGCGCGCCGGCGTCGAGGAGACGCGCGAGGCGCTGCGAAACCTTTAGCTGGCTCGACGCGTCGTATGGGTGGTGGTGAACGCAGTGACCAGGAGTGCCGTACTTCCTGTCCGCGACGGGTTTCACGACGCGGAGTTCTGGCAGGTCGCAAACTCGTTGAATTGAAAAGGGCGTTGGCCGCGGTGATGCTCATCGCCGCCTGCGCCTGCGGCAACCAGCCCCAGGCCGCGACCTCACCGGGCCCATCGGTTGCCTCGCCCAGCCCATCGCCCTCACCCTCACCCTCGCCATCCCCTTCGCCGCAGCCGCCCCAGCGCGCGGAGCCCTCGCTCCCGGCAGCCGTCGAGGAGGCGGCGGCCGGGGCGGCCAGCGGCAAGCTCTACGTCATGGGCGGCTTCAACGCCGCCGGCATGAGCCTGGCGTCGGTCTACGTCTTCGACGGCGCATCCTGGTCGAGCGGGCCGTCCTTGCCCGTTCCGCTCGATCACCCCTCGGCGGCCACGCTCGACGACCACGTCTACATCGCCGGCGGCCACAGCAACGGGCGCGACAGCGCGCGCGTGTTCCGCCTGGACGGCGACCGGTGGACCGAAGTCGCGCCCCTGCACTTCCCGCGCGGCGGCCACGCCCTGATCGCGGCCGCGGGCAGGCTCTACGCCATCGGCGGCAATAACGCCGCCGGGAACGTCGGCCCGACCGAGTCGTACGACCCGGCGACCGGCGGCTGGAGCGTGCTCGCGAACCTGCCGAGCCCGCGCAACCACCTGCTCGGCTTCGCCCTCGACGACACCGCGTGCGTGGCCGGCGGCCGCTCGCCGACAACCGCGCGCGTCGACTGCCTGCTGCTCACGACCGGTGCCTGGTCCCGCCCGTTCGGCGATATCCCGGCGGCGACCAGCGGCGGTAGCGCCGTCGCGTTCCCAGGCGGCGACGTCGTCGTGCTTGGCGGCCAGGACGCCTCGGAGACGCGCATCGTTGACCAGCTTTCGGTTCTGCGCGGCAACGCCTGGACCCAATACGCGCGGATGCTCGCGCCGCGGCACGGCTTCGAGCTGGCGCTTTTCGGCGATCGGGCCTGGGCTTGTGGCGGCGGCAGCGCGCCGGGTCTGCACCCGGTCGCCACCTGCACGTCACTCGGGGATCCGGCTACCTCGGCTCTGTAGCGCCTCGATCACGAGGACCGCCAGGACGGCGATGACGATGACCCCCAGCGGCACTCCGTAGTTGAGCTCCGGCGTGGTCAAGAGCGGAACGTCCGTGTTCCACACCTGCTCGAGCAGAAGGTCCCCGAGCTCGATCACGGCGTAGAAGACCAGGATGACGACGTTGGCGATCAGCGCCGTCATCGCGATCGGCTGGCGGACGTAGAGCAGCAGGGCCGCGAAGGGCACCGCGGCGAGGAAGGGGCCGAAGAAGTTCACGATCGACTGCCTGACCAGGTCGAGCTGCTGCGACGGCTGGGCGTGCAGCGCGTAGATCGTGAAGTCGACGTAGCCCATGTGCCACGGCCGGACGATGATCGCGCCCGAGCTCCCGACCACGTAGATCAGCAGCAGGTGCAGCACCTCGTGGGCGCCGAACGCCGCCACGAACAGCAGCACGGACAGGACTAACACTCGCCACCACATCGACGCAGGAATGTATAAAGCGTCCGATGCCTCCGCTGCTAGAGGCGATCTGGAAAGCCCTTGAAATGGCCTTCTTCATGTTCTGGGAGGTCCTGTGGCCGCTCGCGCTCGGCTTCCTGATCTCGGCGGTCGTGCAGTCGCGGGTCTCCCGCTTGGCGGTGGTCAGCGTGCTGGGCAAGGACGATGTGCGCGGGGTGACGTTCGCGGCCCTGCTCGGCGCCGCGAGCTCGTCGTGCAGCTACGCCGCCGTCGCGGTCGCGCGCGCCCTGTTCCGCAAAGGGGCGACGTTCGCGAACTCGATCCTGTTCGAGTTCGCCAGCACCAACCTCGTCTTCGAGCTGGGCCTCGTGCTTCTCGTGCTCCTCGGCTGGCAGTTCCTCACCGCCGAGCTGGCCGGCGGGCTGCTGATGATCGCGATCCTGGCGGTGGTCTTCAAGTACACGCTGCGGGCGCGCATGGTCGAGGTCGCGCGCGCCCAGGCGGAGAAGGGGCTCGCCGGGCGCATGGAAGGGCATGGCGCGATGGACATGCACGGCGGCGGCCTGACCGCGATCAGCCACTACTTCTACATGGACATCGCGAGCCTGGCCCAGGACCTGGCGCTCGGCTTTCTCATCTCCGGCGCGCTCGCGGCGTGGGTGCCGAACGGTTTCTGGGAGACGCTGTTCATCAGCAAAGACCCCACCGTGGCCGCGGTGTGGGGCCCGCTCATCGGCCCGGTCATCGCCCTGCTGACGTTCGTGTGCTCGGTGGGAAACGTGCCGCTGGCGGTCGTGCTCTGGAACGGCGGCATCAGCTTCGGCGGCGTGATCAGCTTCATCTTCGGTGACCTGATCATCATTCCGATCCTCTCCATCTACCGGCGCTACTACGGCGGCAGGATGAGCCTGTATCTGCTCGGCACGTCGTACGCGGCGATGGTGATTGCGGGCTTTATCGTCGAGATCGTGTTCCAGCTGCTCGGCATCGTCCCCGCGCACCACGAGATCGCGGTGTTCCAGACCGTACCTTCGTGGAACTACACGACCTTCCTCGACCTCGCCGCGCTCGCGCTCGCCGCGGTCCTGGGGTGGCGGTTCCTGACCACCGGCGGCGTCGCCATGCTGCGGGCGATGGAGAGCGCGCCCGGCCCGGGACATGAGACGGTTCACGACCATCATGCCCAGCACGAACACCACAGCCACCACTGAGATGCAGCGCGACTACATCAAGGAATACAGCCCCAGCCTGGGCCGCGATATGGAGATCCTGCACTTCGGCCACGCGGGCCGGCCCCTGCTCGTGTTCCCGACTTCGATGGGCCGCTTTTACCAGTGGGAGGACTTCGGCCTGGTCGGCGCCCTGGCCGATTTCGTCGACTCCGGCGCCCTGCAGCTCGTGTGCGTCGACAGCGTCGACGGCGAGTCCTGGTACGCCAAGGATCGGGCGCCCGCGGACCGCGTGCGCCGCCACCTCCAGTACGAGGCGTACATCGTCGACGAGGTCCTGCCCCGGCTGCCGAGCGCGCCCATCGCGACCGGAGCGTCGTTCGGCGCCCTGCACGCCGTGCTGCTCGCAGTCCGCCACCCCGCGCGCGTCGGCGGATTCATCGCCATGAGCGGCGCCTACGACACCGCGCGCTGGCTCGACGGCTACCACGACGACCAGACCTACTTCACCAACCTGCTCGCCTTCCTGCCCGGCCTGACGGACCAGGCGTACGTGGGTCCGCTGCGCGCGCAGCACCCGAAGGTGATCGTCACCGGTGAGAAGGACCCGAACGTCGACGATTCGGTGAAGGTGGCCCGCCTGCTGAACGACAAGGGCGTGGGGGTGGGGCTCGAAATCTGGTCGGGATGGGCGCACGATTGGCCCTACTGGAAGGACATGATGCGTCGCTACCTGGCCTGACGGATCGAGGCGGGGCCGGGCGCGCGTCGAGGGCGCACACAAGCAAAAGGGGAACGAGATGGCGGACAAGAAGGTCATCGGGCTGCTGGTCGGACGCGAGAACACGTTCCCGGGGCCGTTCCTCGAGCTCGTCAACGAGCGCGGCAAGCCCGACGGCATCAGCGCCGAGCTCGCCGTACTGGGGGGCACCCCTGAGCTCGCCGACCTGCGCCACGCAGTCCTGGTCGACCGCATCTCGCACGAGGTGCCGTACTACCGCGCGCACCTGAAGAGCGCGGTGCTGCTGGGCACGACTGTCATCAACGACCCGTTCTGGTGGGAGGCGGACGAGAAGTTCTTCGAGTGCACGCTCGCGCGCAAGCTGGGCGTCGCCGTTCCGAAGACGATCGTCCTGCCCAACAAGCAGTACATCCCGGACATCGACCAGCAGCGCTCTCTCCGCAACCTCCAGTTCCCGCTGGACTGGGGTCAGATCGTGCGTTACACCGGCCTGCCGGCGGTGCTCAAGCCGAACACCGGCGGCGGCTGGAAGGACGTGTTCATCGTCAACTCGATCGAGGAGCTGATCACCGCCTACGACCAGACCGGGTTGAAGACGATGATCCTGCAGGAGTTCATCGACTGGGACGACTACGTCCGCTGCATCTGCATCGGGCGCAAGCACGTGCTGCCGATCCGCTACAACCCGAGGGCGCCTTTCGAGCAGCGCTACGTGATCTCGCAGCCGGTCGAGGGCGAGCTGCGCGACAAGGCGATCAAGGATGCGCACACGCTCGTCGACTCGCTGGGCTACGACATGGACACCGTCGAGTTCGCCGTCCGCGACGGCGTGCTGTACGCCATCGACTTCCTGAACCCCGCACCGGACTTCGACAACTTCTCCATCAAGGAGGACAACTTCCAGTGGGTGCTGGAAAGAATGTGCGACCTCGTCCTCGGCTACGCGAAGGGCGAGATCCAGCCGCCGTGGCGCGACGAGCACCGCTGGTGGAAGCACGTGCACCGTCCGATGTCCCCGCATCCGACGCCGGCGTGAAGGACCCCGTCGCCGGCTACCACGCGCTTCTCGAGGACGCAAAGCTCGCCGAGGCCAGCGCGGAGGTCCTGGCCGCAGGCCAGCGCGAGCGCAAGCTCATGTTCGGCGAGCGTCCTCTGTGCGTGTGCATCCGCCCTCAGCTGCTGACGCGACGGCGTTTCGAGCGGGCCGTCTCGGCGGCCGAGGGCGTGTACGGCGCGCTTGCGGCGCTCGAGAAGGCCGTCCTCAAAGACGCGGAGCTGCGGGCCGAGCTCGGGCTGGAAGGCGAGGAGGAGCGGCTGGCACTCGCCGACCCCGGCTTCCGCTCGTCCTCCCCGTCGGTGCGGCTCGACAGCTTCTTCGCTGACGAGGTCCGCTTCGTCGAGTACAACGCGGAGTCGCCGGCGGGCATGGCCTACGGCGACAACCTGGCCGCAATCTTCGCCCGCCTGCCCGCGATGAAGGCGTTCCGCAAGCGCTTCGGGGGCCGGTTCCTGCCGACCCGCGGCCGCCAGCTCCGCTCCATGCTCCGTGCTTTCCGGCAGTGGGATCGCGGCGCCAAGCCGGTGATGGCGATCGTCGACTGGGAGGGGCTGCCCACCGCGCCCGAGTTCGAGATGTTCCAGGCGTACTTCGAGGACGCGGGCGTGAAGACCGTCATCTGCGATCCCCGGGCGCTCGAGTTTCGGGCCGGCAAGCTGTACGCCCAGGGCACGCACGTGAACCTGGTCTACAGGCGCGTGCTGACGCGCGAGCTGCTCGACCGCGGCGAGGAGACAGCCGCCCTGCGCGACGCCTACATGGCCCGCGCGGCTTGCGTCGTCAACAGCTTCCGGGCGAAATTGCTGCACAAGAAGATGAGCCTCGCGCTGCTGTCCGACGACCGCTACGAGCGTCTGTACACACCGGCGCAGCGGGCGGCGATCCGGCGCCACATCCCGTGGACGCGCCGCGTGCGTCCTGAGCTGTCCGAAGAGATCGCCGCCCAACGTGAGCGTATGGTGCTCAAGCCGAACGACGAGTACGGCGGCAAAGGGGTAGTCCTCGGCTGGACGGTCGAGCAGCGCGAGTGGGAGGAGGCGATCGAGATCGCGACGACGCAGAGCTACGTCGTCCAGGAGGCGGTCGAGATCCCCCGCGTCCCGTTCCCCGTCGTCCTCGACGGGCTGAAGTACCTCGACCTGGCGGTCGACCTGGACCCGTACCTCTACGACGGCAAGGCCGGCGGCTTCATGACGCGGGTGTCTGCGGCGGCCCTGCTGAACGTCACGGCCGGGGCGGGCAGCGTCGTGCCAACATTCGTGGTGGAGGACGCAGCTTGACGCGGGAGAGCCTTTTGACGATCGGCGTCGAGGAGGAGTACCAGATCATCAACGCGTCCGGCGAGCTCCAGGCGCACATCGACACCCTGCTCGCGAAGGCGACCCCTAAGCTGGGCGACAAGGTCAAGCGGGAGATGATGCAGTCGGTCGTCGAGGTCGGGACGACGATCTGCAAGGACATCGACGAGGCCCGCGATCAGCTGGGGGAGATGCGGCAGACGCTGGCGGAGCTGCTCGCGCCGGACGGTCTGCGCCTGGCGTGCGCGGGCACCCACCCCACATCGCGCTGGTCGGAGCAGAAGATCACCGACTACGACCGCTACAAGATGCTCGAGGAGGAGCTGCAGGACGTCGTGCGGGCGCTGGTCATCTTCGGCCTGCACGTGCACGTCGCGATCCCCGATCCGGAGATGCGCATCGAGATCCTCAACGAGGCGCGGTACTTCCTGCCTCACCTGCTCGCGTTGAGCACGTCGAGCCCGTTCTGGATGGGGCGCAACACGGGCCTGAAGTCGTATCGGAGCGTGATCTGGTCGAACTTCCCTCGCACCGGCATCCCGCCGGACCTGAGCTCGTTCGACGAGTACGAGAACTACGTCGACGTGCTGGTCAAAACCGGCTCGATCGACAACGGCAAGAAGATCTGGTGGGACCTGCGCGCGCACCCGAGCTTCCCCACGCTCGAGTTCCGGGTATGCGATATGACCACGCGCCTTGAGGAGACCATCTGCCTGGCGGCGCTGATGCAGGCCATTTGCGCCAAGCTGCTGAAGCTGCGCCACCAGAACCTCGGCTTCCGCAAGTACATGCCGGCACTCATCGCCGAGAACAAGTGGCGCGCCATCCGTTACGGGATCGAGGGGCGTCTCATCGACTTCGGCAAGCAGGCGGAAGTCCCGATGCGCCAGCTCGCGGTTGAGCTCGTCGATTTCGTCGACGACGTGGTCGATGACCTCGGCTCGCGCAAGGCGGTGGATTACGTGCACACGATCCTGTCCGAGGGGACCAGCGCCGACCGGCAGCTGCGCGTGCTGCGCGAGACGGGCGATATGCGCAAGGTCATCGACATGCTCGCCGAGGAGACGGTCGGCACGCCGGCCCTGCACTGAGCCGGGGCGCGAAGGGCATTGCGAGGTGCTTGGCTTTACGTGCGCTGCCTGCCGCTCGGCCGCCTCGTCTTGTCGGTTGTCGGCGCACGCGAGATCGTCGGTGATCCGGGCGGTCCGGCGGTGAAGCGACCGGTGTTCGAGCTCAAGCGGTAGAGGACGTGGCGCCTGAGGGGATGCCCCTCGGGCACGTTCGGGTGGTCGAAGTCACCGGCGGCATCGTGCGTCATGCCCAGCCTTTGCATGACGCGGATCGACGGCAAGTTGAGTGGCGTCGTAAACGAGACGACCTCGGTCAGGCCCATCCGGTCGAAGCCGTCCGCAATGGCAGCGCGCGCCGCCGCGGTCGCGTATCCCTTGGGCCAGTACGCCTTGTCCAGCCGCCATCCGACTTCAGGTGCCGGAAAGTAGGGGTGCGCCCACAGACCGACATAGCCAATGAAATCAGCCTCTCCTGGAATCTCGACCGCCCACAGGCCATACCCACGGTCCTCGAACTGTCTTTCCGTCATGTCGACCATCGCGTCGGACTGCTCCCTGCTGTAGGGCGCCAGGTAGAACCGCATGACCTCGGGGTCGGCGTTCATGCGCGCGAAGGGCTCGCGGTCGCTGGCGCGCCACCGGCGGAGAATCAGACGGTCGGTACGGAGCTCCATCCGATGATCAGCACTCCCGCTCGCCGCGCAGTGGTCGACATCGTCGCCGGCGCGCTGCTTGCACTCGCACGAGTTCAGGACCTCCGGCGCCAAGTCGCGTCACGGCACTGCGAACGAACAGGGTAGAAAGCCTCTCATCGGTGCGCTGGGTTGCCTCCGCACCACGCGTACAGCGCGTCGTACATCGCCATCTCGGCTTCCAGCTTCTCGTGGTCGTGGTCGCCGTACAGGCGGCGGAAGCCCATGGCGATCGCCTTGAGGCCCGCGCCCTCCGGCGTGCTCTCCAGATCCGCCTCGACGTCGGCGGAGTGAACGATCTTCGCCATTCGGCCCAGCGCAGGGTCGTCGAGGCGGTATTTGAGCAGGATCGACTCGAACGAGCAGCGGCCGTCGACGTGGCCGAGTTCGACACCGTCGACGTCGTACGGGATCGCGTCGTGCTCGCGCGCCGTCGTCAGCACGTCCTGCGGGTCGACGTAGATGAACTCGGCGTCCTTGTCGATGAACCGGCGGATCAGCCACGGGCAAGCGATCCGGTCCACGGCCGCGTTCTTGCGGGTGACGAAGCGCATCAGTTGCTGCCCGGGCTTTCGCCCCGCTCGTGCTCGCGCAGGTGCTCGGCGACGTCCCACGTCCACAGCTCGACCACGTGCCCTCCGGGGTCGGTGACGTAGGCGGCGCGACCTCGTCCGTGCCCGTACTTCGAGTGGTCGTGGTCGAGGACCTCGTGACCCGCCCCGCGCAGGCGCGCGACCGCCGCGTCATAGGCGGCGGCAGGGAGATGCATGGCGTAGTGGACGTGCACGCCACCACGCCCTCCACCGAGCCCGAGCTGCGGGCGCCACAGGCCGATCCGCGTCTGCTCGCCGGCCATGAGCCAGATGGCGCCGCCGCGCTGCGCCCATCGTTCGACCACCGGGAAGCCGAGGAGCCCGGAGTAGAAGCGCTCGCCCGCGTCGAGGTCGTTCATCTCGAGCGCGATCTCGCACACGCCTGAGACCGGAAGGCTTTCCACGCGACTGATTGTCGGCAATATCGGGTTCCGGAATCGAGCCGCGCCGCCCCGGGTTCTGAAATTGTTATCCGGATGAAGCGGGTCCACTACGCCTGGGTCGTCGCCGCGGTCACGTTCATCGCCCTGCTCGGCGCCGCCGGCTTCCGGGCGACACCAAGCATCCTCATCGTGCCTCTGCAGAACGAGTTCGGTTGGAACCGCGCCGTCATCTCGGTCGCAGTGTCGATCAACCTCGTCCTGTTCGGCCTGACCGGACCCTTCGCCGCCGCTCTGATGGAGCGCTTCGGCCTGCGCGCGGTCACGGTCGGGGCGCTCATCACGGTCGCGTCGGGCTCGCTCCTGACGACGGTGATGAACGCTCCGTGGCAGCTGTATCTGCTGTGGGGCGTGGTCGTCGGCCTCGGGACCGGGTGCATGGCCTCGGTGCTCGCGGCCACCGTGGCCAACCGGTGGTTCTTCCAGCGCCGCGGCCTCGTCCTCGGAGCGCTCACCGCCGCCGGCGCGACCGGTCAGCTGGTCTTTCTGCCCGTGCTCGGGTGGCTTGCGCAAACGTCGGGCTGGCGGCTTTCGGCGATCACGGTCGCCGTGGCCGCGCTCGCCGTCGTGCCCGTGGTGGCTCTGTTCCTGCGCAGCCGCCCCGCCGATCTCGGGCTCCGCGCCTACGGTGCGACCGAGGCCGATGCGACGCCGGTGACCACAGGCAGCCCCATCGTCAACGCGTTTCGCGGCCTGCGCCTGGGCGTCCGCTCGCGCGACTTCTGGCTCCTCGGCGGCAGTTTCTTCATCTGCGGCGCCTCGACCAACGGTTTGATCGGCACGCACCTCATCCCGGCGTCGATGGACCACGGCATGGCCGAGGTGACGGCGGCGAGCCTTCTCGCTGTGATCGGCGTGTTCGACGTCATCGGCACGCTCGCGTCGGGCTATCTGACCGACCGCTTCGACAGCCGCTGGCTGCTGTTCTTCTACTACGGCCTACGCGGGCTCTCGCTGCTGGTGCTTCCTTACGCGTTCGGCAGCCCTCAGTTCGCGCTGATCCTGTTCATCGTCTTCTACGGGCTCGACTGGGTTGCGACGGTGCCCCCGACCGTGCAGCTGGCGCGCAAGGTGTTCGGGGCGAAGGACTTCGCCATCGTCTACGGCTGGATCTTCGCGGCGCACCAGCTTGGCGCGGCGTCGATCGCCTTCGCGGCGGGCGCCGTGCGCACCGTCTTCGGCGACTACCAGATCGCGTTCATGAGCTCGGGCCTGCTCTGCCTGCTCGCCGCGGGCCTCGTGCTGCGGATCGCGCGCGACCGTCCGGGCACGGTCCAGGTGCGCGAGCCCGGACTGGCGTACTCCTGACGGCGCTGCGGCGGGGCCTCGTCGCGGTATTCGCAACCACGCTGGCGTTGCTGCCGCAGGCGGCGTCGGCACACGCGCTGCTGCTGCAGTCGGATCCCGCCCCGGATGCCGTGCTCGCCTCGGCTCGGGCGGCGGTGACGCTCGTCTTCTCCGAGCCGGTGACGCCTGCCGGCCAGGGCATCAAGGTGTTCGACCCGTCCGGCGGACAGGTCGCCGGGGCGGTGGCCGTGCGCGGCGCTGTGCTCATCGCGCCAGTCCGCGCGTCGCCGGACGGGACGTACGTGGTGCTGTGGCAGGTGCTCGCGGCCGACACGCACCCATCGCGGGGCGCCTTCTCGTTTTCGGTCCGCGCCCGGAGCCCGAACCCGTACGCAGGCCTGGTCGGCGCTCCGGAGGCCGGGACCGCGACGCCGCTCGGGCTCGCCCTGCAGGCACTCGGGCGGTGGATCCATTTCGCCGGCTACGCGCTGGTGTTCGGCGTGAGCGCGTACGCGCTGGTGTTCCATCGGCGCGAGCGCTTCGGGCGGCTCGTCACGGCGGGCATCGTGCTGCTCGTCGTCGCCGAGCCGGTCGCGCTTGCGGGACAGCTGGCGAGCCTCTCGTTCGACGGCGACACTGCGGTCGCGGTGCTTGGTTCGGGCTTCGGGCGCATCCTCGGCCTGCGCCTGGCGGCGGCGCTGCTCGCCTGGACCGTGATGGCGACCGACAGTCCGTGGGCGACGCTGGCAATCGGCGCGGTCGTCGCCGCGCTCGACGGCGCGACGGCGCATGCCATCCCTTCGGTTCCCGTGGCCGGACAGGCGCTGGCCGCCGTCCACGTCGCGGCGATGGGATTGTGGGCGGGCGGGCTCGTTGCGTTCCTCCGCGCGCCGGACGCGCGGTTCGGCCGCTACGCGGTCGTGACCCTCGGCGTGGCCGCGCTCACGGGCCTGGTTCTCGCCCTGGCGCACACCTCGTTCGGGGCGGCGCTTTTCACGAGCGACTACGGCCTGGCCGTGTTCGTGAAGGTGGTGGTCGTCGCCGTGGCGGCGGTCGTGGCGCTCACCGGCCGGCGGCGCGCCGAGGTGGCCCTGGCTGCCGCCGCGGTCGCCGCCGCCGCCCTGGTCGTGTCCCTGCCGCCTCCGGCGTGATCAGGTCACCACGAAGGCGGGCATCCGCACCATGGGTGCGCAATCGTGTGTCCTGCCGGTTAGGGGGGACAGGGGCGAACCGCCCCTGTCCACATGGTCTACCCGGCCTGGACGGTCACCGCCGTCGCGTAGATGTCCGACTTCTTGTTGTTGGCGTCGACGGCGCTGCCCCAGCTGATCGCGACGCGGTTGCCGCCGAGATACGACGTGCCGCAGGTATCGCCGGGCCAGACCGACGTGTTGCCGAATCCGCTCGAGACTAGGACAGGCGCGGAAAGCCAGCCCTTCGCCGGCGAGAAAGCGCGGAGGTACTCCGCGTACCCGCGCGGATCGCTGCTCGACAGCCATGTGACGTAGGCGATGCCGGCCGGGCCGCCGGCGACCTCCATGATGTGCGGCACGAGGAGCTGGTCGGAGGGCGCCTGGAGCGGCGCCGACCAGTGCTTGCCGCCGTCGGTCGAGTACGAGAGCCAGCCGATATCGGAGCTCGGGTTCTGCACGTCCCAGACGGCGTACAGGTTGCCGGCCGCGTCGAGCCCGATGCCGCCGTCGATCCACCATTCGTCGAGCGACATCGTTCCAGCGTCCGGACCCAGCCGCACCGGCTTCGACCACGTCGCGCCGCCATCGGTCGACGCGGTGAAGTAGCTGTAGCCGGGGTCCATCGCGTAGGTCGTGGTGTTGGTTATGTGGTAGCCCTGGTACAGGACGTCGATGCGCCCGTTGGGCTCGATGACCATGGGGCCGCTGTCGCCGCCGCTGGCGGGGAAGCCAGGGCTGACGTAGCTCATGGCCCCGAAGTGCGCTCCGTGGTCGGTCGATTTCTGCATCACGACGTTGAGCTGCCCCGTGGCGAAGCCGCAGCTGCCGTTCGAGGCGCACAGGGTCGTGACCGTCGACCGGTCGGGTCCGTAGTCCCAGGTCACGTAGACGGTGTGGTCGGGTCCGACGGCGATGAAGTTGCGGTCGCCCCAGTTCTTGGCATCGGGCGGGGCCAGGTCGGTGACCTGCGGGAACGTGACTCCGTGATCGAACGACGCCGCGATGCGCGGATACCACTGCGCGCCGTGGGTGACCATGAAGCCCGCGTAGACAGTGCCGTCGCTGGGATCCACCGCTAGAGCCGGGTCCCAGGCATTGAGGTTGGAGCCGATCGAACCGGTGACCGTGACAGCGGGGCTGAAGGTGTTCCCGCCGTCGACGGAGCGGGAGAAGCCGATCTTCGAGCAGCCCATCCAGTCCTCGTAGACGTATCCGCTGCTCGGGTCGGCGGCTTGCTCGACCTCGGCGTTGCTGCCCGAGCACGACTGCGCGGAAAGGTTCGAGATGGGGCCGGGGATGTACGTGGCCGAGGCGTAGCCGGACACCGGCGCCGCGAGCCCTGCCGCTGCCGCGGCCAGGATGCCCACGGTGCGAAGAAGCAACCTACCCATGCCCTTTAACCCTCCTGTGCTCCCGACGCTGAAGGCCTAGAGGATAGCTGCGCCCGGTCGAGCTGTCCCGCTGGGCCTGGCGCGCCATGCTTGAGGTATGCAGCTGACCAGGAATGGCGTCAAGACATCGGCGGGGCCGGGCGACTGGTTCACCGGCCAGGTATTCGTCGACGCGGTCGCGTCGCCGTCCGGGCGCTCGCGGCTGAGCGCGAGCAGCGTCCACTTCACGCCCGGAGCCCGCACCGCGTGGCACAAGCACCCAAACGGGCAGACGATCTTCGTCGTCGAGGGCACGGGCCTGGCGCAGAGTCGGGGCGGGCCGATCGAGGTCATCCGCCCGGGGGACCGCGTGTTCTTCGAACCGGGCGAAGACCACTGGCATGGGGCGGCGCCACATCGGTTCATGACGCACCTCGCGATGCTCGACGTCGACGAAGACGGCAACAACGCGGTCTGGGGCGATCACGTGACCGACGAGGAGTACGCGAAAGCACCGGCGGCTGATTAGGTCTCGATGCTTCATACCCTCGTGCCCGAGCGCTCTACGCTCCACGGGCACTTTTCGCCAAGCCTCGACCCGATCCGTGAAATCGACCCGGGCGATTCCATTCGCGCGAGGACCCTGAGCGCGTCGTGGGAAGGGGCCGGTTTTGACCTGCGCCCTGAACTCGATGCAGGTCATGCGCTCATCGGTCCGGTCGCGGTGCGGGGGGCGGAACCAGGCGACGCTCTCGCGGTCGAAATCGTCCGGCTGAAGCCGGCGCGTCACGGGTCGACGCGCGTCGGTGGCTGGTCGAACATGGTCAACGACCGACTGGGGTTCGATTCCACGCGGCGCTTTGTCGAATGGACCATCGATCCGCAAGCGGGAGTCGCACGAGCGCTTGGTTTCGAGGTCGAGCTGCGCCCATTCCTCGGCGTCATCGGCCTGGCTCCACGCGAGCCTGGCATTCACTCCACTGTGCCGCCACGATCGACCGGAGGGAACATCGACTGCCGCGAGCTGGTGGCTGGGAGCCGGCTGGTCCTTCCGGTGGCGGTGCGGGGCGGATTACTCAGCTTCGGTGATGGGCACGCTGCCCAGGGCGACGGTGAGATCGCGGGTACGGCGATCGAGTGCGCCATGGACGAAGTCGAGTTGAAGGTCGAGCTGTTGAAGGGGGCCGCCTTGAAGAACCCCGAAGCTCATACGCCGGCCGGATACATCACCTTCGGTTTCTCGACCGATCTGGGCGAGGCCACCCTGGTCGCGGTCGAAGCCATGATCGACCATCTTGTGGCCGAGCTCGATCTCGATCGGCACGCGGCCACGGCTCTCGCGTCGATTGCGGTCGACCTTCGGGTGACGCAGATCGTCAACCAAACATTGGGAGTCCACGCGCTGTTGCCGGCGGAGCGGCTTCGGCGCGCGCAGCACGCCGGCCGGCCCTGACGGCGTGAGCCCTGCGCGGGATCGATTCAGGACGGTCGAGCTTGCTTCGCGGCTGGCTTGAGGTCGCCCTTCAACGCATCTTCATAGGCGGCCCACAACACTCCATATGCCGCCACCAGGCCCTCCGGACGTGGCTGGCTCATCGCCTCCTCGAAGCGCTTTGTGTAGGGATGGTCACCGAGCTCGTCGCGCAGCAACGCCTGAGTCTGCGACTGCCATTTCGAAGCTGAGGCCAGGTCTTTGCGCTTCTCGATCATCAGCCGGCCGCGGTTCATCATCTCCTCCAACCGCGCCACGAAACCGTGCCGGTCGAATCCCTTCGGCGCGCGAGGCGGGCCCTCGTGGCTCACGGTCCTCCACTGGACCGGGCGGCCGTACGACGGTGCCGATGCGGAGGGACGCCACCCGACTGCCGCGCGCTGCCGGTCGTAGGCCGCGCGCTTGGCGCTGTTCGTCAGGACCTCGTGCGCGAGGTTGATCAACTTGGCGTGCTCGAGCGCGTCCGGGTGGTTGCCGCGGTCGGGGTGCCAGTACTTGAGCTGCCGCCGCCATGCGGCGTGCAGCTCAGCCTCCGTGGCGTCGGGAGGGACGCCGAGCACGAAGTAGTAGTCGACTAACGGACGGCGGTCCTCAGGCGAGGCGGTACCTCCTTGGTTTGCTCCGACCCGGGCGCTGGAGAGGGCAGTCTCGCACGGCGCCCGGGGCTTGAGGCAAGTGCCTTTCCACCGGGATAATGGTTGTGAGGAAACCTCCTCAGGCTTGCGGAGAGGGCGGCTGAGCCGCACGGGCGGGTTCAAGGTCTACCCGGCCGAGATCGAGCGGGTGGTCGCTTCGCACCCTGCGGTCGCGATGGTGGCGGTGGGCCGGGTTTCGGACGACGTGCGTGGCGAGCTGGCACGAGCCTACGTGGTTCTGCGGCCGGGGGCATCCGCGGACGAAGCGGAGATCATCGAGCGCTGCCGGCCGCACCTTGCGGCCTACAAGCTGCCGCGCTCGGTGCGGTTCGTCCCGATCTTCCGCAGACCTCGACCGAAAAGGTGATGCGGCGCGAGCTGAGGACGCTGGACTGAAGCGGCCTAGGTAGGCTGCGGGCATACCGGGTGCCTGAAGCGTGACGAGCGACTGCCGCAGTTGACCAGGCCCCCGGTGTAGGCGCTCGACGAACTCGTCAGGGCTCAGTCAGTCCTGGGTGACGACCGCGGGGCTTTCATTCGTTCGTTCTCGCGGCCGTCAGCCAGAGCGGCCAGAATCAGCCCGCCAACGCCTGTCGCCACCGGTATGGTGATCAGCAAGCCGGCCACGAACAGCCATACCTCACTCACGCCGGTCGGCCCCCATCTGGAGCGCGACCGCCCCGAAGGACAGGATGGACGGCACCCACAGGCCCACGAAGAT
>CBJLKR010000019.1:0-17899 GCA_966423695.1 uncultured bacterium
CAGCATGCTCTTTTCGTTCCGTCCGAGGCTCGGGCCGGTCGGCCTGCGGCTCGGGGTGCGCTTCGGCCGGCGCGTGCCGCGGAGCCGATGTATCCGCCGTGGTGACGAGCTCTGGGATGCCGGCCTTGACCGTCTCGTCCGCCGGCAGCTTCGCCTTCGCGTCGAACTCGAATTCTCCCTTGGTCCAGTGCAGTGCGTTGACCACGGCGTCGTCGCCTGACTTGCCGTCGCCCTGGGCATGGAACAGATGTCCGAACAGGAAGTACAGAGAGGTGGACTGTCCGTTCCCATTGCGGACGGTGAGCGTGCCGGTGGAGCGCTCACCCTGAGCGGATTCCAGCAGTGATCGAAGGGGGGTTTCGGCAATGTTGCCGTGCGGTTGCAACAGTCTTCTCCTGAGATCGGAGCGGCCCGATCGGGCATTGAGAGAAAGTTAGTATAGGCATCGAGATCAGACCTGCGCGCCCGGAGCCACCCGAGCTCCCTGTCCAAGCTCGTCCCGCACCTGCGCGCCTTTTTCTCGTGCGCCACGGCCAGTCGACGTGGAACCGCGATCACCGCATCCAGGGCCAGCTCGATCCCCCGCTCTCCGACGAAGGACGCCGCCAGGCGGAGCTGCTCGCGCTGCGACTCGCGGGCCGCAGGTTCGCCGGGTTCTACGCCAGCGACCTGAAGCGAGCGTTCGAAACCGCGGAGATCATCGGCGCGACGCTCGCTGCCACGCCGCAGCCCACTGCAGGGTTGCGTGAGGTCTTCCTCGGCGAGTGGGAGGGACGCACCACTCAAGAGATAGCCGCCGAGTTCCCGGACGCCTGGGCGGCGTGGGTCGAAGAGCCGGACTGGGATGTTGTCCCCGGCGGCGAAGGCGCGGCGGCTTTCGACGCGCGCGTCGCGGCCGCCATCGAGGCGATCGTCGAGACGCATCCGCAGGGCGACGTCCTTGTCGTCACCCATGGCGGCGTCATCCAGGTCGCACTGCACCGCATCGTCGGCCGCCCGAGCCATGGGCTCTTCCCTTTCAAGATCCAGAACGCGTCGATCACGCTCATCGAGAGGCGCGATGCGCGCACCGTGATCGGTGGCGTCAACGACGTCGGTCACCTCGAGGCGGCTCTCATCACCGAGGTGGGTCCCGGATGATGTCCGAGTCGGAGCGCTGGGACGCAGAGCTCGCGGAGCGAGCATCGCCGCCGCCGCTGCTGCAGTCGTGGGCATGGGGCGAGGTGCAGTCACGCGCCGGATGGTCGTCGGTGCAGCGTGTGCGGCTCGACGCCGCTCACGCCATGGCGAGCGTGCTTCTGCGCAAGGTCGGTCCCGCACGAGAGGCGTACGTCGCGCGCGGACCTGTGCCGGCGACGGCGACCGCGGTCGACGCGCTGGTCGAATGGGCGCGCGGCCAAGGCATCGCCAGGCTCGTTGTCGAGCCGGAGGCGCCACACGAATTCGGACAGGCGCTGGAAGAGAAAGGGTTCAAGCGCGCCGCGCCGACGCAGCCACAGCACTCGCGCATCCTCAAGCTCGAGCCGCCCGACCGGCTGCTCGCGACCTTCAAGCACGGCCGGCGCTACAACATCCGGACCGGGATCAAGCGTGGAGTTGTCGTCGACGAGGGCAAGGACGCGGCCGAGCTCGCCCGTCAGTCCGCGGCGGTCGAGCGGCGGGAATCGATCAACCTGCCGGGCCGTCAGTACTACCAGCTTCTGCTCGACCTTTTGCCGTGGTGCCGGACGTACACGGCGCGGGCGCCGCAATCGGGAGAGGCGCTCGCCACCGTCCTGGTCGCGCGGCACGGCGGGCGCGCGTACAGCCTCTTCGCGGGCAGGACCGGGGCACGTCGCGAGCTAATGGGCAACGACCTCGCCTGGTGGGCGGCGATCTCGGCCGCGGCCGAGGCCGGCTGCGCCGATTTCGACCTGTGGGGCGTGCCGCCGCCCAAGAGCGGGCCCGACCACCCCTGGCACGGCCTCGGGTTCTTCAAAGCCGAGTTTGGCGGGGAGGAGGTCGCCTACGCCGGCGCGTGGGAGATGGTGCTCTCGGCAGGATCGGCCCGGCTCCTGGATGCCGAGCGCAAGACGCGCGCCTACATTCGGGGCCTGAAACGAAACATTCGCTAACAATCCTTGAGTTTTGTTAGTATGGAATCATGGCTGTGGCGGAAGCCGCCCGCAAGGTGCTCGTCGTCGAGCCCGACGGCGGCACGAGGCGGGAGATCAAGCAGGCTTGCGAGCAGGACGGCTACCAGGTCGTCGAGGCCGACGCCGGCTCGGAGGCGCTGCGCCAGATCGAGACCATGCGTCCCAACCTCGTCCTCCTCGAGGTCACGCTGCCGGACAGCGCGGGATTCGACGTGTGCCGAGAGCTGCGCAAGCTCGACCCGGTGGTCCCGGTGATCATGATGAGCTCGCGCTCGGACGAGATCGACGCCGTGGTCGCGCTCGAGATCGGCGCGGACGACTACATGACGAAGCCACTGAGGCTGCGCGAGCTGGTCGCGCGGATGGCGGCGCACCTGCGGCGGTCGCGGATCGAGAACGCAGAGGCGATGCGCAGCCGGCTCGAGTTCCGCGACCTCGTCATCGACGTGAACGAGCGACGCACGTACAAGAACAGCAGGGAGGTGGAGCTCACGCACACCGAGTTCGACCTGCTCACGTTCCTGGCCAGCAACGCCGGCAAGGTGCTGAGCCGGGAGAAGATCCTCAACTCGATCTGGGGTTACGAGTACCCCATCGAGACCAGGGTGATCGACGTCCACATCCGCAACCTGCGGCGCAAGATCGAGACGCAGCCATCTCGTCCTTATTACATCTTGGCCGTCCCCGGAATCGGGTACCGCTTTACCAACGCCCGGCCGGCCTAACCAGGGGGAAGCCAACCCCCAGCTCGTCGAGGGACTCGTGGACGAACGGTCTGTCCGCGATGCCCGGATGGGGGATGACCAGGCCCGGCTCGCGCACCCGCCGCCCGTCGAAGAGAAGGATGTCGACGTCGATGACACGCGGGCCCCAGCGCCGCGTCGGCTTGCGGCCGCCCTCGCGCTCCACCTCCTTGACGACCGAGAGCAGCCGCCGCGGCGTGCCGAGCCATTGCGCCTCGACGACCTGGTTCAGGAACTTCGGTTGGGCGAGCACGCCCCACGGTTCGGTCTCGATGACGCTGCTCTCGCGCAGGATGCGCACTCCTTTGGCGTGAAGCCGGCGGCGGGCGGCCTCGAGGTTGGCCTGCCGGTCACCGAGGTTGGATCCGAGCCCGAGGTAGACGCGCGTCACTTCATGCGATCGGCGACGCGGATCGCGCGCACCACCGCGCGCACGTCATGCACGCGCACGATGTCGGCGCCGCGGAGCACGGCGGCGACGTTGGTCGAGATCGTGCCTTCGAGGCGATCGTCCACGGGCACATCGAGCAGCTTGCCGATGAACGATTTGCGCGAGGTGCCGATCAGGATTGGCTGCCCGAGACCTCGCAGCTCGCTCAGGCGACGCATCACCTCCCAGTTCTGCTCCGCGTTCTTGCCGAAGCCGATGCCCGGGTCGACGATCACCTTCTCGCGGGGTACGCCGGCCTTGATCGCCCGGTCGACGGCGACCGAGAGGAAGCGCCTGATCTCGTCCATCAGGTCGCGGGCGTAGTCGGTGCCCTCCTGGTTGTGCATCACCACGAGCGCGCATCCCGTCCGGGCAGCGAGCTCGGCGATGCCGGGAGAGCGAACCAGGCCCCAGACGTCGTTGAGGATCGTCGCGCCCGCGGCCTGCCCGAACTCGGCGACCTCCTGTTTGTACGTGTCGATCGACACCGGCACGCCCGACTCGCGCGCGAGCCGGCGGACGACCTTGTCGCTACGAGCGATCTCGTCGGCGAC
Source organism: uncultured bacterium (assembly GCA_966423695.1). Lineage (GTDB taxonomy): Bacteria > Chloroflexota > Dormibacteria > Dormibacterales > Dormibacteraceae > 40CM-4-65-16. The sequence goes on from CBJLKR010000019.1 coordinate 3,863, forward strand.
GGTGATCGGGACGTGGCCCGGGCGCGTCGACTCACCGCCGACGTCGAGGATGTCCGCCCCGTCCTGGACCATGCGCAGCCCCTGGGCGACGGCGGCGTCGGAGCCAAGGCCGTCACCGCTGAACGAATCGGGCGTGACGTTGACGATGCCCATCACGTACGTGCGCGAGCCCCATTCGAAAGAGCGCTCCCCGATCTCGGCGATCACGACGCCGATTATCCTCAGGCAGTGAGGCTGATCGATCTCGCGCGGGGAGCGGGCGCCGTGCTCGACGGGAATGGCGACGTCGAAGTCACGGGCATCGCGTACGACTCGCGCCGCGTCGTGCCCGGCGACCTCTTCGTCGCCGTCCAGGGCCTGCACGTCGACGGTCATCACTACCTCCGAGACGCCGTCGCGAAGGGCGCGGTCGCAGTCGCCGTCGAGCGTGGCTCGACGTCCGAGGGCATCCCCGTCCTGCACATGCCGTCGACGCGGATCGGGCTCGCCGAGCTTGCCGCCGAGCTCTCGGGCCGTCCGTCGCGCCGGCTGAAGCTCGCGGGCGTGACCGGGACCGACGGCAAAACCACCGTGACGCACATGGCCGAGCATGTCCTCGCCGCGAGCGGGGTGGTCGCCGGCGCAATGAGCACCGTCGCGTTTCGGGTGAGCGGCCGCGAGGTCGACAACGTCAGCGGGCAGACGACCACGGAGGCGCCCGAGGTCCAGGGATGGCTGGCGCGCATGGTCGAGGCCGGCGCGGAGTGCGCGGTGATCGAGACCACGTCCCACGCTCTCGTCCAGGAGCGCGTGCGGGCATGTGACTTCGACGTCGCGGCGTATACGAACGTCGGCCACGACCACCTCGACTACCACTCGTCATGGGAGGCCTACCTCGAGGCGAAAGCGCGGCTCATCGACCTGACGGCGGCCGCCGCCGACAAGGGCCTGGAGAAGACCGCGATCCTCAACCGCGACGACATCAGCTACGAGCGGCTGTCGCGCCGCGCGATCCCCCGGCGCTGGACCTACGGCCTCACCACCGCCGCCGACCTGCATCCGCTCGACCTGGCGATCACGGGCAACGGATCGAGGTTCCGGATGAGGACTCCGCTGGGCGACACCGACGTGAACCTCAACGTCCCGGCGCGGTTCAACGTCTACAACGCCCTGTGCGCGGCGGGAGTGTGCCTTGCGCTGGGCGTGCCGGTCGAGGACGTCGGCCGGGGGCTCGCCGCGTTCGAAGGCGTGCGCGGCAGGCTCGAGCCTGTCGACCTCGGGCAGGACTTCCGGGTCTATATCGACTTCGCGCACGCGGCGGGGTCGCTGGCAAGCGCGCTCGCCGAGCTGCGTCCGTTCACGCCGGGCCGGCTGATCGTCGTCTTCGGCTCGACGGCGCGGTCGGACCATGACCGGCCCGGCATGGGGCGCGCCGCGGCCGAATTCTCCGACTTCTTCATCATCACGACCGACGACCCCCTGGCCGAGGACCCTGTCGAGATCGCCCGCGACGTTCAGGCGGGCGTGACGCACAAGGCGCCGGGGCGCGACTACGAGGTCGTGATCGACCGGCGCGCGGCGATCCGGCGCGCGATCGAGCTCGCGAAGCCCGGCGATACGGTCTTGCTCGCCGGCAAGGGGCACGAGCGGTCGATGCGCACGGCGAAAGGTTCGGAGCCGTGGGACGAGCGCGGCGAAGCGGAGGCCGCCATCCGCGAGCGGGCCTGAATGCCCCTAGTCGCAGCCGCCCCCGACCATCCGCACGATCTCGACAACGTCGCCGTCGCGCAGCACGACGGCCTCGTAGCCGGCGCGTTCGACGATCTCGCCGTTGTGCTCGACCGCGACCGCCCGAGAGTCCACGCCGAGCTTGTCCAGGTAGCTGAGCAGCGGCATCGGCCCTTCGAGCTCCACGTTCTTGCCGTTGACGCGCAGGGAGATCACTTGAACAGCGAGATCGCCGCGTAACCCCCGCACACCTCGAGCACCTCCGGGATGCGCTCTCTCGTCACTCCGCCGATGGCCACCACGGGAATCGTGGCGTCCTGTGCGATGCGCTTCAAGGCCGCGACGCCGTGCGCGCTGGCGCCTGGATGGCTGGGGCTCTCCCACACCGGGCCGAAGATGACGTAGTCGGCGCCGTCGAGCTCAGCCTGCCGGGCTCCCGCGGCCGAGTGCACCGACCGGCTCACGATCCTGCCCCCGAGGAGCCTTCTCGCGTCCGTGACGGAGATGTCGTTCTCGGGAAGGTTCACGCCGGCGACGTTCGCCGCGACGGCGATGTCGACGCGGGAGCTGACCACGACCGTCACGGGCGATTCGGCAGCCAGGCGCATCGCCTCGGTTTCGATCTCGCGTGCAGTGAGATGCGGAGCGCGAAGCTGGATCACCGTCGCGCCGGCGGCCGCAGCCCGGAGGCCGGCGGCGGCACTCTCCACCACGGCCATGGCTATTTTGGCCGCGAGATCCCCTCCGTCGGCGATGACGGGCTCGCCTCGGCGCGCCGCGGCATGCGGCCCGCGAGGTGCGCCTTGCGCCCGGCCTCCACGCCCTGGCGGATCGCCTCGGCCATCAGCACTGGATCCTTCGCGTGCGCCACCGCCGTGTTCACAAGCACGGCGTCTGCGCCGAGCTCCATCGCCAGCGCCGCGTCCGATGGCACGCCGATACCGGCGTCGACCACGACAGGCACACGCGCCTCCTCGATGATGATGCGAATCTGCTCGAGCGTCTGGATTCCCTGACCCGAGCCGATGGGCGAGCCGAGCGGCATGACCGTCACGCTCCCGAGCTCCTCGAGCTTGCGCGCGAGCACCGGGTCGGCGTTGATGTACGGCAGGACCTTGAATCCTTCGTCGACCAGGATCCGCGCGGCCTTGAGCGTCTCCTCGGGGTCGGGGAAGAGGTATCGCGGGTCGGGTATGACCTCGAGCTTCACCCAGTCGGAAAGGCCCATCGAGCGCGCCAGGCGGGCGATGCGCACCGCCTCTTCCGCGGTCCTGCACCCAGCCGTGTTCGGGAGGATGCGGTAGCGCTTCCAGTCGATGACGTCGAGGATCGTCTTCTTCTTGGGGTCGTCGAGGTCGAGACGGCGCAGCGCGACCGTGACGAGCTCGCATCCCGACGCCTCGAGCGCGCCCAGCATCGCCTCGTCCGACGAGTACTTGCCGGTGCCGAGGAAAAGGCGCGAGCGCAGCTCCACGCCGGCGACGACGAGCGGGTCCGCCCGCGTGACTGTCTGCACGCGTCCAAGCTTACGGCGGGCTAGAACTCCTGCTGGACCAGCAGCTTGTCGTGGCCGTACGTAAGCCGTTTGACCGCGTCGCGCACGGTGAGCCACTGCAGCCTGTCGACCTCGGCGCTCGCCTTGAAGCGGCCGCCGCGTGGCTCCATCACCCAGTAGCACGCCAGCTTGTCGCGCCCACGCCGGTCGACGTAGGCGGTGCACCCGAGCGGGCGCACCAGCTCGCACCGCAGCCCCGTCTCCTCGCGCACCTCGCGCAGCGCGCAATCCTCGGGCGTCTCGTCCGGCTCGACCTTGCCCTTCGGCAGGGTCCAGTCGTTGTACTCGGGTCGGTGGATGATGGCTATCTCGCGCCTGCCGGAGCGCGACTTCCTGACGATGAGGCCGCCCGCCGCTCGCATGACGGTCACTTCCGCAACGTCGAGGATCCTTGTTGCCACCGCTGCTCCTTCGTGTGCTGAGACGTTTGGTGTGCCGTGAGTTTAACCGCGAAGCCCCGCCATGGGGTCAGCCTCACAGCTGGCCGGCCAGGGCGATCTGCCGGCGCAGCACCCAGCGACTCGTGAGGTTGATGGCGAGGACGAAGGCGATGAGGATGAGGGCCGCGCCCCAGGCCTGGGCCTGCAGCGACTTGTACGGCAGGAGCGCGTACTTGAAGACCGTGAGCGGAAGGGCTTGCATCGGGCCGCTGGGGTCGAGCTCCAGGATGTGCGCGCCAAACGCGGTGAAAAGAAGCGGCGCGGTCTCGCCCGCTGCGCGGGCGACGGCGAGCAGCGCTCCCGTGATCACACCGGGTGCGGCGGCTGGGACGATGAGCTGCAGCGACACGCGCCATCGCGGAAGCCCAAGCGCCAGCCCAGATTCGCGCAAGCTGTTCGGGATCAGGCCGACGGCGCCCTCGGTCGTGCGGACCATGATGGGAAGCATCAGCACCGCCAGGGCCACTGAACCCGAGAAGGCCGAGAAGTGGTGGAGAGGAACCACCAGAAACGCATACGCGAACAGTCCGATCGCGATCGACGGCGTCCCCACGAGCACATCGCTGGCAAGCCGCACGGCATTGGACCAGCGCGCGAACCCGTACTCCGCGAGGTAGATGCCGCCGAGGATGCCCACCGGGATCGCCATCAGTGAGGCGAGCCCGACCATGATGCCGGTGCCCACGATCGCGTGGCCGACACCGGCTTGGGACACGGCCGGGCAGCGGGGCTCGCACGGGGGCAGTTCGGAGTTGAAGAAGAACTGCGGATGGATGACCGATGGCAGTCCCTTCAGCACCGTGAACCAGAGGACGAGTGCCAGCGGGATCAGCGCCACGACGGTGAGGAGATACATCAGGCCCAGCCACGCCCGGCTCACGTAGCGCCGGCGTTCTGTGCGGTTCACGCTGTGAGCCTCGCGTCACGTGACGTGGAACGGACGAGGATCAACGCAACGATGTTGACCATCAGCGTCACGAAGATGAGCACCAGACCAAGCTCCATCAACGCGGCGGGGTAGATCGTGCCGGTCGCCTCCGTGAACTCGTTGGCGATGACGCTGGCGAGCGTGTAGGCGGGTTGGAAGATCGTGTGCGGGATGGCGTATTGGTTGCCGATGATCATCGTCACGGCGATCGTCTCGCCCAGCGCCCGGCCGAGGGCCAGGACGGTAGCGCCGAAGATGCCGGCGCGAGCCGACGGCAGGATCACGCGCCAGGTCGTCTCCCACCACGTCGCGCCCAGCGCGACGGCGTTCTCATTGAGGCCGCGCGGCACCGCCTTGATCACATCGCGTGAGATCGCGGTCAGGGTGGGCAGGACCATGACCGCGAGGACGATCGCAGCGTTGAACAGTCCGCGCACCGCGGGCGACTGCAGCCAGCCGATGAACGAAAGGTGCTCCGAGACCGGAATCTGGATGTGCTCGTACGACCACGGACCCAGGACGTACAGGGCCCAGATCCCGTAGACGACGCTCGGGATTGCGGCGAGGAGCTCTATCCCCGTGCCGAGCACGCCGCGAATGCTCGAGTGGCCCGGCTCGGCGAGGACCAGGGCGACCGCGACCCCGATCGGGACCGCGAACGCCAGTGCCATCAACGAGGTCGCGAGGGTTCCAAAGATCGCAGGCAGCGCGCCGAAGCTTTCGGTGACGGGGTTCCAGTCGGTACCGGTCAGAAAACCCAGGCCGAACTGCCGGATGGCCGGCAGGGCCTGGCTGAAGAGTTGGAAGACGATGAGGACGAGCACGAGCGGGACGAGCGTCCCCACGGCGCCGACGGCCAGGCGGAAACCCTCACGGGGTGGCCGCGAGGTCGGGAGGGCGGCTTCCTGGGCGTCGACAGCGGCGGCCACGATCGGGCTAGGCGGCCTTGCGGTCGAGGCGATAGCCGACGCCTCGCACCGTGACGATCTCGAAGGGCGCCACGCCGGAGAACTTCTCCCGCAACCAGCGGATGTGGACGTCGACCGTCTTCCGGTCACCTCCGAACTCATGGCCCCAGACGTTCTCGAGCAACGAGTCGCGGGTGTGCACGCGGCCGGGATGGGCGAGCAGATACGAGAGCAGATTGAACTCGCGCGCCGTCAGCTTCACATCGGCCTCGCCCAGGATCACGCGCCGCGCCGCCCGGTCGATGACGAAGCCGTCGAGCGCGTCGCGCTCCGGGACCTGGTTCGGCTCGTTGGCGTCGGGAGCAGAGCGGCGCAGCACGGCGTTGACTCGCGCCAGCACCTCGCGGACCGAGAACGGTTTGGTGATGTAGTCGTCCGCGCCGAGCTCGAGGCCGACGATCTTGTCGATCTCGGCGTCCTTCGCGGTCAGCATGATGATGGGCACGCGGCTGCCCCTCCGCAGTGCTCGGCAGAAGTCGAAGCCGCTCATGCCCGGCAGCATCAAGTCGAGCAAGATCAGGTCGGGGCGCGCGGTGCGGGCGGTGCGCAGGCCGGAGGCGCCATCACTCGCCTCGTGCACGGCAAAGCCGGCCGCCGCAAGGTTGTACTTGAGCATCTCGCGGATGCCTTCGTCGTCCTCGACGACCAGGACTCGACCGGCGCTGCCGCTCGCGCTCGCTCGGGTCATCCGAGCTCGACGACCTGGCCGGATTCGAGAAAGACGATGTCCTCGGCGACGTTGGTCACCCGGTCGGCGATGCGTTCGAGGTTGTGGGCGACGAGCAGCAGCGTCACCGAGCGCAGCGCGTCGTCCGTGTCGGCATGACCGTCGCCCATCTCCTTGACGAGGTCCTCGAAGACGCGGTGATAGAGGCGGTCGATCTCGTTGTCGCGCCCTGCGACCTCCCGCGCCCGCGGCTCGTTCTGGTCGATGAGCGCCTCCAGGATGTCGTGCACCTGCCCGATCGCGAGCTCGCCCATCAGGCCGAACTCGGCCCGCAGCGGCCGGTCGGGCAGCGCGACGAGCGTGCCGGTCATGCGCGCGATGCGGACGGCGTAGTCGCCCATGCGCTCGAGCTCGCTTGCGATGTAGTTCAGGCCCATGAGGTAGCGCAAATCGCGGGCCACCGGCTGCTGAGTCGAGATCACCATGAAGACCTGCTCTCGCATCTGCCGGAACAGCTCGTTGAGGTACTGGTCCTGGGTCCGGACCTTGTCCGCGGCGGCGCTGTCGCGGCGGCGCAGCGCGTCGAGGGACGCCTCGATCTGTGACTCCACGAGCGTGCCCATCCGGACCAGCGACTCGCGCAGGCTCGCGAGCTCTCTCTCGAAAGTCAGTCGGGGCATGTGTGCTCTATCCGAAGCGCCCCGTGATGTACGACTCCGTCCGCGAGTCTTGCGGCTGGTTGAAGAGGTCGGCGGTGGCGGCGAACTCGATCAGCTCGCCGTAGCGCGCCTCCGGGTGCATGAGCATGAAGGCCGTGAAGTCGGACACGCGGGCCGCCTGCTGCATGTTGTGCGTGACGATCACGATCGTGAAGTCGCGGGTCAGCGTGGCCATGAGGTCTTCGATCTTCAGCGTGGCCACCGGATCGAGCGCCGAGCAAGGCTCGTCCATGAGGATCACCTCGGGGCTGACGGCGATGCAGCGCGCGATCGCGAGGCGCTGCTGCTGGCCGCCCGAGAGCGAGGTCGCCGGATGGTCGAGTCGGTCCTTCACCTCGTCGAGCAGGGCGGCCCGCTCCAGGCTCTGCTCGACGGCGGCCTTGATCCGGGCCGGTTTCCAGCCGAGGAGCTTGGGCGCGAAGGCGATGTTGTCGCGGATCGACATCGGGAAGGGGCTGGGGCGCTGGAACACCATGCCGACCTTCTGCCGCAGCTCGAGCAGGTTCTTCGTCGTGACGACGTTGTCTGCGTCCAGGAGCACGGTGCCCTCGGCGTGAGAGTTGGGCACCAGGTCGTACATGCGGTTGAAGACCCTGAGCAAAGTGCTCTTGCCGCATCCCGACGGGCCGATGATGGCCGTGATACGCCTCTCCGGGACGTTGAAGGTCACGTCGTTGAGAGCCTTGAACTTCCCGTAGAAGAACGAAAGATGCTCGACCTGCAGCTTGGGCTCGCCGGCGCCGTGGAGCGCAAGCAGGCCCGGCCGGCCTACCTGGACGGGCTGCTGCACGGACGGGCGTGCGTCTGCCATACCCCAGCTTCAGGATAGGCGGGCGCGGGTTAAAGCCGGTTTATCCCGCCGTTAAGGGCCGTTGCGGAAGGGCGATGTGAAAGACCTGCCCCCCGTCTCGCGCCGCTTCGGTCCACACCCGCCCGCCGAGGATCTGGACGAGGTGTTTTGTGATCGCCAGGCCCAGCCCGAACCCACCCGCCTCCCGCGGACGCGCCCGGTCGACCTTGTAGAAACGTTCGAAGACCCGGCTCCAGTGCTCGGGCGAGATCCCGGGACCGCGGTCGCGCACGCTCAGGAGGATCTCCTCGCCCTCGACTAGGGCCGCGACGTCGATCGCGCTCCCAGGCGGAGAGAACTTGACGGCATTGTCGATCAGGTTGTCGACCGCCTGGACGAGCTTGGCCCGGTCGGTCTCGATCGTCAGGCCGTCCGGGATGGCCGCGTTGATCGGCCGGTCGATGCCGAGGCGGACGAGGCTGTCGGTCACGAGCTCGCCGACATCGACCCGCGACACGTCGATCCGCATCGTTCCCATCTCGATGTCGCCGAGCTGACGGAGGTTGTCGATGATCTTGCTGATCAGGTCTGCCTCGCGGATGACGCGGTCGGCGAATCGGCGCCTGTCTTCCTGGGATGGCTCGCCGAGCAAGCCCTCGGCCGTGAGGCGCAGCGACGTGATCGGCGTTTTCAGCTCGTGCACGAGGTTGGCGACGAACTCCTTGCGCACGGTCGCCAGGCGTCGCAGCTCAGTGACGTCGACGAGGAACAGGATCGACCCCTCGGGCTGAGACGCGCGGTGGGCGCGCACGGTCCGGCGGTGATGGACGAGGTGGATCTCGGCTTCGACGACGTCTCCACTGACCATCTCGAAAAGGCTTGCCTCGAGCGTCACCTCGACGATGCTCGCCGGCAGCCGGCCGCGATCGATGCTGAACAGGTCCCGCGCCTGCTTGTTCGCCTGCGTGACCCGTCCCACCGCATCGAGGTGCATGGCGATGATGGGCGCGTCCTCGAGCGTGGACGAAAACCAATCGCGTGCGGGCGCGCCCGGTGACTCGAAGTCGCTCGCGCGGCGGCGATAGATCACGGGGCGAGTATGAGAGCGAATACGCACGACACGCAGGCTTAAAGACGGATTAACCCGGCCATAATCGCCCACTCCTACCGTGGTCCTCGTAACCGAGAGCTCATGGAGCACATCAGGAGGGGTTAGATGCTTCGTTCTTCGTCCGTTTCGCGATTCCTGCTGGGAGCCGGAATCGTCGCCATGGTCGCCACGGCCTGTGGCGGCACTAACAACGCGGCGACCACGTCGCCGTCGGCCGACGTGGGCCAGGGCTCACTCACCGGCGCAGGCGCCACGTTCCCGGGTCCCTTCTATCAGAAGGCGTTCGCCGACTACTCGACGAAGTATCCACAGGTGACGGTCAACTACCAGGCGGTCGGCTCCGGCGCGGGCATCGCGCAGTTCCAGGCCAAGACGGTGGACTTCGGCGCCAGCGACGTGCCGATGGGTGCGGCGGACATCGCCAAGGCCGGTGGTGCGGACGCGCTCACCCAGATCCCGACCACGCTCGGCGTCGTCGCCATCACATTCAACATCTCAGGCGTGAGCTCACTCAACCTCGACGCGGACACCCTGGCGGGCATCTACCTGGGCCATATCACCAAGTGGAACGACCCGAAGCTGACCGCGCTCAACAGCGGCACCAACCTGCCGAGCAAGACCATCACCGTCGTCCACCGCTCGGAAGGCAGTGGCACGACGTACCACTTCTCGGACTACCTGGCGAAGGTCTCGGATGAGTGGAAGACCAAGACCGGCAGTCCCGCCAAGTCGATCAAGTGGCCGACGGGCGTCGGCGCCCAGGGCAACGCGGCGGTCGCCCAGGCGGTGCAGTCGACGGACGGCGCGATCGGCTATGTCGAGCTCGCCTACGTGGTCCAGAACAATTTGAAACAGGCCGCGCTCAAGAACGCCAACGGCAAATTCGTCCAGGCGAGCGTCGCCGGCGCCACCGCCGCGGCCGCGACGAACACCAACGTCGGACCGACGAACTTCTCGATCACCAACGCCGCGTGCGACGCCTGCTACCCCATCGCCGGCTTCAGCTGGGTGATGCTCTACACGAGCTACAGCGACGCCAGCAAGGGCAAGGCTGTGGTCAACCTCTTCAAGTGGCTCGTGACCTCGGGCCAATCGGACAGCACGGACCTGCAGTACGCGCCGCTCCCCAAGGCGGTGCAGCAGCTGGCACTCGACAACCTCAAGACAGTCAAGGCCGGAGGCAACGCCGTCCTCAGCTGAGCGAATCGGATATCGCTAGGCGGCGCCGGGTCAGGCCCGGCGTCGCCGCCTTCAGGCGGTTGTCGCCTCGCCCGCGGTGACGGGCGCGCCCACCATCTCGCGAATGCGCTCCCGCGTGAAGCGACCGACGAACAGGGGCACGAACTGCGGCACGCGCGAGCCGGCCAGCCGCTCCAGCGACTCCCCGGCGACGAGGTCGATCGATTCGTCGGACAGCCTTCCGCGGTACTCGGCCTTGATCGTCCGGACTTCGGATTCCACCTGTCGGAGCACGGTTTCGTCGAAAACTACGCCCACAGCGGCCTCTATGCCTCCAGTCTCGACGGGACACCCCAGCGGCCCCAAGGGCACTATGGCACGGATACGTCAGGGCCTCCACGGAACGCCACCAGGCAACTAGAGATTGCCTGGCCTGGAGGTCAGAGCGGCCGGTGAACGGGTAGTCCGGCGCGCCGGGGGTACGCCTCTGGCGTCGGGCCCACCTTGGCCACGACCACGACAACTCCCTCACCGCGGGCAGGCGACGGGGACTCCTCGACCGCCAGCAGCTCGCCGCCGAGCGTGGCGATGGCCCGTGCGGCCGCCTGCACGTCTTCGGCGCGCGTTTTCTGCGCCAGCAGCCGGCCGCCGACCTTGACCAGCGGCAGGCACAGCTCGGCCAGGGCGGGCAGCGCCGCCACGGCGCGAGCGACGGCGACGTCGTACGCCTCGCGGTGGCGCGGGTCGCGACCCGCGTCCTCGGCCCGGACGGCGAGGACCTCGATGCCGCGCAGCCCCAGCCGCGCAGCCGCCTGGACCAGGAATGCCGCCTTGGCCCGATCGGCCTCGATGAGTGTCATCTCGAGCTCGGGACGGGCCAGCTTGAGCGGCAGGCCGGGCAGCCCGCCGCCGGAGCCAACGTCGACGAGGCGCGTGGCCTCCCCGAGGTGGGGCAGGAGGACCAGCGAGTCCTCGATGAGCTCGGCGGCCGGGCCGGCGACCAGCCCAGGCCAAGCCTCGATCATCCGCCCGAGTTCCAAGTACCTAGAATCCTGCATAGCGATGCCCATCTACGAGTATCGGTGCGAGTGCGGCGAGAGGTTCGAGGTCCTGACGCGGTTCGCGGAGCGGGACAGCGCCCAAGTCTGCCCCGCGTGCGAGTCGACGAAGACGCGCGTGCTGGTCTCGAGCTTCGCGGTCGCCGGCGGCGAGCCTTCCAGCCTTTCCGACTTCTCGAGCGAGTCTTCGGGCGGCGGCTGCGGCTGCGGGGGCGCGTGCTCTTGCGGATCCCCGAACTAGAGCCCTAGACCGGCAGTGCTCTTCCCGGTCACATACCGGGTCAACGCCGCGGGCCACATGGAGGTCGGCGGCTGCGACCTTGTCGAGCTGGCGCGGACGCACGGCACGCCGCTTTACGTCTACGACGAAGAGACGGTGCGGCAGCGCGGGCGCGAATACATGGGAGCGATGGGCGCGTCGGGCCACGTCCTGTACTCCGCCAAGGCGTTTGCGTCGCCGCGCTTCCTGCGCGTGATCGCGGAGGAGGGGCTCGGCCTCGACGTCGTCTCGGCTGGCGAGCTCCATCTCGCGCTCCGTTCGGGCTTTCCGCGCGACCGGATCCATTTCCTCGGCAACAACAAGAGCCGTGAGGACCTCCGAGCGGCGCTGGAGGCCGGCGCCACCATCGTCGTCGACGGCGAGCACGAGTTCGAACTGCTCGGCGCCGTCGTTCCCGAAGGCGCCCGCGCGCCCGTGATGCTCCGGCTGTCGCCGGGCGTTAAGCCCGATACACACGATCACATCTCGACTGGGCAGCTCGACTCGAAGTTCGGCTTTTCGATCGAGTCGGGCGCCGCCCGCAAAGCCGTGGCGACTGCGCTGGCACACCCGCGCCTGGAGCTCATCGGCCTGCACTCGCACATCGGCTCGCAGATCTTTGCGCTCGGGGCGTACGAGCACGCGATGGACATCATGCTCGGCCTGGTCGCCGAGCTGCGGCGTGATCTCGGGTATGAGCCGCGCAAGCTCGGCGCCGGAGGCGGCCTCGGCATCGCCTACACGCAGCAAGACGATCCGCCCACGCCGCGCGAGTTCGTCGAAACCGTCCGCCACGCGATGGCCGACGGCTGCGCGCGCCGGGGCCTGGCGGTTCCGCAGCTCGTCGTCGAGCCCGGGCGGTCGATCGCGGGTCCGGCGGGCGTCGCGCTCTACACCGTCGGTTCGATCAAGGACATTCCCGGCGTGAGGCGCTACGTCGCCGTCGACGGCGGCATGGGCGACAACATCCGGCCGAAGCTGTACGGCGCGCGCTACGAGGCTTTCCTCGCCTCCGCGCCTGACGGCCCGCCCGACGGCAAGGTCACGATCGCGGGCAAGTACTGCGAGTCCACCGATATCCTCATCACCGACATCGCCATGCCCGCGCTGCAGCCGGGCGACGTGATCGCCCTGCCGGCCGCGGGCGCGTACTGCCTCGCGATGGCGAGCAACTACAACGGCATGCCGCGGCCGGAGGTGCTAATGGTCCGGGACGGCAGGGCGGAGCTGATGCGCAGGCGGGAGACGCTGGACGACCTGCTGGCGGCGGAGGTCTTTTAGGGCCCGGTCACCGTGACCTGAACGCCGGCGTTGGCGCAGCCGACCGGGTCGCACGCGACGATCAGGGCTGGGCCGGGCGTGGCCGTGATCGGAACCTGGAAGGGCAGAGTGAAATCGCCCGTGGTTCCGATTCGCCCGCTGCCCAGGACGTCGTTGGTGTTCGTCGAGCCCTGGATGAACGTGACGGTCACGACCTTGCCGGGCGCGAAGTGCGTGCCGCTGGCGGCGTCCTTCCCGATGCCGACCTGGATCGTGTACGAAGTCAGCGTCAGCCGGCGCGGGTTCGCGCTCACCGACGGTGACGCGACCGGCGAAACCCTGGGCGAGGCGCGCGGCGAAGCCGACGGAGATGGAGACGGCGAGGGAGAGGCGCTTGGCGAAGCCACCGCGGGAGAGAGAACGTGCAGCGTCTGCTCGAACCGGCACGCGCCGTTCCAGCACAGCTTCAGCTGGTGGTCCCCGGGGTCGATGCTGATCGGGACGGTGATCGTCAGATCCATGTGCCCTGTACCGCTGGCGCGGAAGGGATAGGTGTACTGGGCACTCCACAGCTCGACCCGGCCCACCTGGTTCGCCGGAAGATGGTCGGCAGCGACCACCACCGTGTCTCCGGCGGTCACCGTCGTGGCCGAGAGCGTGAACGTCACCGGCCGGTGGGTGGCCGCCCAGGCGACGCCGGTGACTAGCACCAACGCGACGATGACGATCCCCGCCCCTAGGGCGAAGAACCCCTTGCGCGACCTCTGCTTGACGACGGGCGATGGCGGCGACGGGTACGCCAGGGTCAGGACCGAGGGCGCGGCCACCGGCTCGGCGCGCTCCATCAGCGCCGTCGCGGCCATCGGCATCGTCGAAGCGATCGGAGGCGGCAGCGCCACCGTCGGCTGGATCGCCGGGGCGGCGGATGGCACCAGCACCGACGCGAGCGCGTCGACGAAGGCGCCGGCGGAATCCCACCGCGACGCGGGATCCTTGGCCAGCCCGCGCATGATCACCGCGTCGACGCCCGGGCCCAGCGAGCCGTCGCGCGAGCTGGGCGCCGGCGGCTCGCGGTGCACCTGCGCGTACAGGACCTCCATCAGCCCTTCGCCGTCGAACGGGATGACTCCCGTCAACATCTCGTAGGCGATCGTGGCCAGCGAGTAGCGGTCGGCCGCCGGCCCGACGCGGCTGCCGGTGACCTGCTCGGGGGCCATGTAGGCCGGCGTCCCGGTCGTGACGCCGGTCATGGACTTGAGCGACGAGCCCTGCATGAGCTTGGCAAGGCCGAAGTCGGCCAGCACCGGCGTGTCGTCGGCCGCCAGCAGCACGGTCGCCGGCTTGAAGTCGCGGTGGACGATGCCGTGGGCGTGCGCGTAGTCGAGGCCGGCGGCGA